>NZ_JAXCIA010000019.1:0-86560 GCF_035985025.1 Flavobacterium sp. PL11 | reverse complement strand
GGAGATTTAACTCCTAGCAAAACTCCTAATCCATCTAATTCCATACCCCAAAATTAGCTAAGTTTTTAATAATCCACTAATTTAAGCGAAGAACCTAATTTATTAATAGGACTGTTTTTATTTACTGGAAATTATGGTTCTTTTTTAGCACCGATAAATTAAGGAAACTATAATGAAATTACATTTTTTTGTAAAAAAAATTAAATAATATAATTCAAATAACATAATTCAAATTAATGCAAGATTATCGAGACGGTAGAGATGCAAAAGTATTCTTGTAGGTTAATAGTTTTCTTTTGTTAATCATTTCTTAATCTCTTGAGAAAGCAATCGGTACTACTATAAATTCGTATGCAATTAGTTATGTGTAAATCAATAACTATTGACCGTGAAAACTTAAAAAAAATCTCAATATCAACTTTTATATTAATTGATTTATACAACACTCTTGACTATTGCTATTTTTCAAGGAATAGTCTTAGGCTTAATTATTTTAAGGTCTTCATTATTCAACAGTAATTCCAATAAATATTTGGCATACTTACTATTTACACTTTCAATTATTTTACTGAATCACGTTTTTGATGTTCAAGAAGCATTTGTCAGTTATCCTTTTCTATACTTTATTGACCACATTGAATGGGTATTTCTAATCCCTGCATTCTTATTTATGTTTATTATCAACCGAATTGATGATACTGTAAAAAAACAAACAAAAAAAATACTTGTGTTTTATTCCATTTGCCTATTCGGCTTTCCTTCATCTTATGCATGATTTTGATCATGTTGCTGGAATTTATACTATACCTGTTTCAATCAGCAAACTTATACAAATACTAGATCTGATTCAACTTCCTCTCGCTATTACATTCATGCCATTCTTGCTCGTTTACTCTTATTTTATGATAAAACATTTAAAAAACTTAGATGAAAAAAAATGGATAATTACCTTAGTAACAATTATTTCTTCATTGGTATTCGCTTTTCTTATAATTTATATAACCGGCTTATTATTTCAGTATAATATCTCCGCTGCTATGAGCATACTCGCTTTATTGGCAACATTCTTAATTCATTGGACAGCATACATAGGTGTTTTTAAATATAAGCTAGCCAAAAACAAAGATGCTATCGACGATTTTCTAAATAATGATTCCACTATTTCTTATGATAAAATTCTAATAGTAGAAAACAATATACCCGAAGAATTTAAAGAATCCATCACGGAAAATAATCTTTATTTTCAAAATTAGAACTTCTTTGCAAAGAACAGAACATTTACACGGATAGTACATTAAATAGAGAAAAAGTCGCGGAAAAACTCGGCATAAGCGCTGGGTATGTTTCACAAATAGTAAACACAATCACAGGAGACAACTTTTCTCATTACATCAATAAATATCGAGTTGAAGCGGTCAAAGAAATGATTTCAAATTCTAATTATGAAAACTATAATTTACTAACGATGGGATTAGAATCTGGGTTTACTTCAAAACGACTTTTTATAAAGCTTTTAAAAAAGTTACCGGTCAAACACCAAATGAATATAAAAACACTAGTAAATAAGTACCAAATTATACACTTTTAAGCTTTTGAAACCTTTTGTGGTTCTCTTTATACGAATATTGCATTTAAATAATTAAAATCAATTCTTATGAAAAAAATTTTGCTAGTAGCTGCTGTTACTTTAATAGGATTTACGAATGTTGCTGCCCAAAAAATTAAATTTGGGGTTAAAGGAGGTTTTAACTTTGCAACTGTAAATGGAGATAATACTAATAATTTTGATGTGGTAACATCATTAAATTTTGGTGTTTTATCAGAAATTCCAATTTCTGATAAAATTTCTTTCCAACCTGAATTGATGTATTCTGGTCAAGGATATAGTTTTAATGATAATGTAATTGCCTTAAGCTATCTAAATGTTCCCTTAATGGGAAAATATTATTTAACAAAAGGATTGACTATTGAAGCTGGACCCCAAATAGGTATTTTATTTTCAGCTAACAATGATAAAAGAGATGTAAAAGATTCGTTTAATACTTTTGATTTTGGAGCTAATTTTGGTTTAAGCTATAAATTAGAAAACGGACTTAATTTTGGTGCAAGATATAATGTAGGATTAATAGATATCAATAATTTAGAGAATTCTTCCAGTAAAAATAGAAACAGCTTATTTCAATTTTCTGTTGGTTATTTCTTTTTCTAACATTTAATAATGTGAACATTTTTAGACCGTCGCTATTGCGAAGAAAAACAATAATATTTCCCAGCAGTTTATCGTGTAATCGTTTTGGCTTTAGTAGGTTTATTAATCTGGTCGATACTAGATATTACAGTTTTTAATCAAAAAAAAAGTCGAATTTTTGTTGCATCTTTTTAAAAATCTATAGTGCAGGGGTTAAATATATAATAGTTGTCGCTAATAAATGGTATAGATCATATTAAGAGCTCTTGTTAAGATTGATTTGAAAGAATTTTTAATCATATACTAAATAACTCTTTATATAAGTCGCAGCGCGAATATGACTTAAAGTTCAAAACCCAATATCGTCTGTGACTGAATTCTTTTTTTGAAGGGATTTAAATTCATATGATTTATTAAATAATGGTCTTCTAATTTCATAAAATAATGCAAAAAATGGTTAGTAAATAGTTCCGTAAGGATCACAAAACTCCTTAAGAAATTAAGGAGTTTTTTATTTTATATATTTTTTGTTTTTACTGTTTCATAAAATGCGCAAATTAAAAGAATTATAGATCATAATTTAAATCTTTAATATGTGTAATTGAAAAATAAAATCAAGAATAAAAGATGAGTACTGCGCTCATATTTAGTATTTTGAAGTTAATGTGTTAGTTTTTTTTAATCATATAAAACGTGCGAGCTTTAGAAATAATCTATGTCTATGCTGAGAAAACATAAGATTAAACTATAATTATTTTTTTATCAAAGTATAGCCCTTTAAGTGGCCAACATTCTATATCTAAATGTGACAATATAGTGTTGAGATAACTTAAATCAATAATAAAAAGTAATTTTATGATATCTGATCATTATTAATCTAAAATTTAAATACAAAAGCTTGATTGTACGTGGATACAAAGCTTTAATTTTTAACTTTCGTTTTAAATAATAATTAGTATTTTTTACAAAAATAAAACTACTTTAGTTCAATATTTATAAAAATAGATACCTAATAGCATTATTTTATGAAAAGAAGATCTTTCTTAACCACTGCAACCCTTGCATCAGCGGGGATAACCACACTTTTAATTTCAGGTTGTAATTCAACTGCTGTAGATAAAGACAAAGCAATCTCTACTACAGATAGCAATGACTCATTTGAACTAGATGAAGAGACTATTTATAGTTTGCAAGAAAAAATAGCTTCTGGCACATACAGTTCAAAAAAATTAGTTGAATTGTACTTACAACGAATAGAAGCAATTGACCAGAACGGTGCGCTACTAAAATCAGTTATAGAAATTAATCCAGATGCTATTGCTATTGCGGTGGCTATGGATAATGAAATAAAATCAGGTAAAAAGCGAGGACCCTTACATGGGATTCCAGTGATGATAAAGGACAATATAGATACAGCTGATAAAATGCAAACAACAGCAGGATCTCTTGCATTAGTGGGAAACATTGCTGCTAATGATGCCTTTATTGTAGAAAGACTTAGAGAAGCAGGCGCTGTAATTATAGGAAAAACCAATTTAAGCGAATGGGCCAACTTTAGATCTACAAAATCAAGTTCAGGATGGAGTAGTAGAGGAGGCCAGACAAAAAACCCATATTTTTTAGATCATAATCCTTGTGGTTCTAGTGCGGGATCAGGTACTGCTGTATCCGCTAATCTTTGTGTAGTAGCAGTGGGCACTGAAACTGACGGTTCTATTGTATGTCCAGCATCGGTAAACGGACTTGTAGGCATAAAACCAACAGTAGGACTAGTTAGCCGATCGGGAATTATTCCAATTTCAAAAACACAGGATACAGCTGGCCCAATGGCACGTACGGTTACTGATGCAGCTATTTTATTAGGTATATTAGCGGGAATAGATCCTAAAGATGCAGTTACCAAAGAAAGCCAAGGTAAAAGCAATATCAATTATACACAGTTTTTAGATCCTAATGGTTTAAAGGGAAAACGTATTGGGATCGAAAAAAAACCGCAAGGTGATAATAAATATATCAATGCACTTTTAGATAATGCTATAAATTTATTAAAAAAACAAGGTACGACCATTATTGAAATTGATTATATAGATAAAATTAATGCTTTAAGTCAACAAGAATTCGAAGTGCTTCAATATGAATTTAAAGAAGGAGTAAATAATTATTTAGCTAACAGTAATGCAAAAGTTAAAAACCTTGCAGCGGTTATAGAATTCAATTTAAAAAACGAAGATCAAGCAATGCCGTATTTTAAACAAGAAACTCTTGTAAGCTCAAATGACAAAAACGCTCTTGATGATAGAAAATATTTAGATTCACTAAATTCCAGTTTTGAGGGTAGTAAAACTATTTTAAAAACAGTCTTTCAAGACAATAAGTTAGATGCAATATGTGGTATTACCATGGGACCATCGTGCAGTATTGATGTAATCTACGGTGACAAATGGGGTGATTATTCACTTACTTCACCTGCAGCTATGAGTGGTTATCCTCATATTACTATTCCATGTGGTGAAGTTTATAATTTACCCATAGGTTTATCTTTCTTTGGATTGCCATATACTGAAGACAAACTAATAAGTTTAGGATATGCATATGAACAAATGAGTAAAAAGAGATTAAAGCCTGCGCTAAAGCAGTCTTTCTTTTCTTAATAAAAATTCATTAAATTTTAAAGGGTGAAAACAGTACTGTTTTCACCCTTTTAAAATTTATTACAATTTTACTCTCCCTCTTTGAAATCAACTGATAGAGAATTTACGCAATACCGTTGTCTTGTTTTAGTAGGTCCATCATCAAATACATGTCCTAAATGACTTCCACAATTAGCACACAAAATTTCAGTGCGTTTCATTCCCATGGTAACATCTGAAATATATTCGACTTTTCCGGGTATGGATTCATCAAATGATGGCCAACCACAATGGGCATCAAATTTTGTATTGCTTTCAAAAAGAGGTTCTCCACAAGCTCCGCAGGTGTATGTTCCTTTTTCAAAATTGAGATTGTATTTTCCAGTGTGAGGATATTCAGTTCCTTTCTTTCTAAGAATTCGGTAACGCTCTTCTCCTAATTCTGTTCTCCACTGTTCTTCGGTTTTTTCAACAGGATAATTCATTTTATTTACTTTAATGTTATTTGATTTTTATAAATGTTGTAATTTACAAAAAGAATGTAAATACAAAAAATAATTAATGTGTTTTTTTGTCTTTTGTAATAGCGCTAAAGTTATTAATATTATAATTTTAGAACTGCTTAAAATTGCAAGGAAGAACTAATTAATAAAAAATCGACATCTAATAATTTACTTATTGTTTTCAAAATAAAATTGTAAAAACAAATTATACCTAGAACTCATTTTACTTTGTAATAAAATCAATTATCTTTTTTAACACTATTTCACTACCTAATATTTTACGGTGTCCCAATCCTTTAGTAAGTATCAACTCGCCATTTTCCAGATGATTATGTATATTAATTCCAGCTTTTACTGGAACCTCAGGATCATCATGATCATGTAGGACGAGCACAGGGATTTGTATTTTTGATGCTGCTATGTACGCAGAATAGGAATTCATTTCTTCTTTATATTTATCTTCAAAATGCAGTCGCATAGAAGTGCTAATGGCAGGCTTTAATTTTAATTTTTTTATAAAATCATCCATTATATCTTCTACAATATCCCCACTACCTATAATAATCGCTTTATCAACCTGCAATCCTTTTTTAATTGCATTCAAAACTGACATCCCTCCTAAAGAATGACCAATGGCAACCTCAAATGGTCCCTCTTGTTTATTGATTTCTAAAATTATCGAAATGAAATCAGTCATTATACTCATTTTACCAGGCGATTTACCATGTCCTGGAGCATCAAAACTAATAGTGGAATAACCTATATTTAATAATTCGTCAGCTATTTTATATAATTGCGTTCCTCTTCCTGACCAACCATGAACTAATAATATTTTCTTAGCTGTAGTACCGTACTGGTACATAATAATTTCCTTATTAATTGTAGGAATAAATATTTTTTTTTGGAGACTTTTATGATCCATTGCCAACTCTCTTTTAGGGATCTTATGTTTTATGGGAGTTGTAAACAATTTGGCCGCAAATAAGGTCACTAATTTTGGTGATATAAAAGCGATTAATTGAGCAGTTAATATAATAATTTCAGGAATTTTTAACGGTTGGGTATGTATCGAAGTTTTTTTTGCCATATCAATAAATTTTCAGCATAGTCTTTAAGTTACTTTTTTTTTACTAAATTTAGAAAAACATAAAAGTAGTATTTTTAATTATGTTTTAGATTGTCGTAAGTATAAAAGATCAGAATTCAAGTAATTTTAAAAAAGTAAAATTTTATAGATGGAGATATTTCATATTAGTGCCGAATGTTATCCGGTAGCCAAAGTAGGAGGACTAGCAGATGTTGTTGGAGCATTACCAAAATATCAAAATAATGCAGGTCATCAAGTACGAGTTGTTATGCCTTGCTATAATACAAAGTTCAAAAATGAAAATTCATTTGAGTGCGTACATTGGGGTCATGTAAAATTAGGTGATTTTAACTTTGCGTTTAATGTGCTCAAAGAAGTAACTGATAAGTTGGGTTTTGAACTTTATTTAATAGAAATTCCAGATTTATTTGATAGAAAAGACGTTTACGGTTATGAAGATGATATAGAACGATTTCTGACTTTTCAGATTGCTACTTTAGATTGGATTAATGGAAGAAATGAACTTCCTGATGTAATCAATTGTCATGATCATCACACTGGACTTATTCCATTTATGATGACATACTGTTATAAATACTATAAATTTAAAAATACTCCGTCAATGATTACAATTCATAATGGATTGTATCAGGGACAATTTGGCTTTGACAAACTTTATTATTTACCAGAATTTGATTTGGCTCATGTTAGAGTTTTAGATTGGAATAACTGTATTAATTCATTGGCTGTAGCCATAAAATGCGCTTGGGCAGTGACCACAGTATCACCTAATTACTTAAATGAAATAAATATTTCAGCAAAGGGATTAGAGTCATTATTTAATATGGTTCGTTATAAATCAAGGGGGATATTGAATGGTATTGATGTGGAAGTATGGGATCCAGCTCATGATAAAATGCTTGAAAAAAATTATTCAACTGCTGATTATAAAGCGGGTAAGCAAGCGAATAAAGTTAAATTATGCACACTTTTTAATTTAGATCCTACAAAGCCATTATTTAGTTTTATAGGAAGATTGTTAGAAGAAAAAGGAGGCGATTTATTACCAGGTTCCTCAGCACAAGCCTTACAGGAAAATTATCAACAAATCAATATACTTATTCTAGGCTCTGGCGATACCGAAATTGAAAATCAGCTCAATAGTTTACGTCAAAATTTTGAAGGCAATTATAACACCTTTATTGGTTATAATGAAGAACTAGCGCATTTAATTTATGCAGCTTCTGATTTTATATTAATGCCATCAAGAGTGGAGCCATGCGGATTAAACCAGATGTATGCATTGCGTTATGGAACCATTCCTATAGTTAGACGAACAGGAGGATTAAAAGATACTGTGATCGATATAGGCGATAATGGTAACGGTATTTGTCATAATCAATCAACAATTAGCGATGTATGTTATTCTATACAACGTGCGGTACAATTATATGAGGATAAAGAGCAATTAGATAGTGTCCGATTAAAAGGAATGAACACTGACCATTCATGGGAACGTGTTTGCCAAGAATATATAGAAACGTATCAATTAATAATCAATAACAAAAATGAAAACTAAAAAGAAAAACGTAATTGCCATTATCCTTGGTGGGGGACAAGGATCTAGATTATATCCATTAACCCAAACCAGATCAAAACCTGCCGTACCGATAGGAGGAAAATATCGATTAGTAGATATTCCTATTTCAAATTGTATGAATTCAGATATTTATCGAATGTTCGTACTTACGCAATTTAACTCTGCATCATTAAATGCACATATAAAAAATACCTATAATTTTAGTATTTTCAGTCATGCTTTTGTTGATATTTTAGCAGCCGAACAAACTCCTGATAATCCTACATGGTTTCAAGGAACGGCTGATGCTGTTAGACAATGTATGCCCCATTTTTTAAATCATGATTTTGATTATGCTTTAATTTTATCTGGAGATCAGTTGTACCAAATGGATTTTAACGAAATGCTGGAGGCTCATATAGAAAATGAAGCAGATATTTCGATTGCAACTTTACCTGTAAATGCTAAAGACGCTCCTGAATTTGGAATTTTAAAAACAAATGCAGAAAGTTTTATAGAATCATTTATAGAAAAACCACATAAAGATTTATTACCAGATTGGGAATCTGATGTTAGTGACCAAATGAAAAGTGAAGGAAAGCACTATCTCGCTTCGATGGGAATTTATATTTTCAATAAAAAGCTTTTGGTGGAAATTATGTCCAATAAAGAAACTAAAGATTTTGGTAAAGAAATAATACCACAAGCTGTAGGACATAAGAAAATATTAAGTTATCAATATGAAGGTTATTGGACGGATATAGGAAATATTGATTCCTTTTTTGAGGCAAATATTGGCTTAACTGAAGATGTACCTCAATTTAATTTATTTGATACAGAAAATAAAATTTTCACTAGACCAAGATTATTGCCTCCATCTAAGTTTCAGAAAACGATGGTTGAAAAGTCTTTAATTTCTGAAGGTTGTATTTTAAACGCTAAAGAGATTAATCGATCCATCATTGGAATTCGCTCAAGAATAGGTGATGGAACAATAATTCAAAATTCTTATATCATGGGAAATGACTATTATCAAAATATTGATGATATGAATGATGATCTTCGAGATAGAAAACAGTTAATTGGTATTGGAGAAAGATGCTTTATAAATAATGCTTTAGTAGATAAAAATTGCCGTATAGGAAATGATGTATATATTAATGGAGGAAGTCATTTAGAAGATGTTTCACATGAATTGTATGCCATCAAAGACGGAATTGTAGTAATAAAAAAAGGGGCAATAATTCCTGATAATTACATTATTAAATAAGTGATTGCAACATTTTAAATCCAATAATATTCTGTTTTTACAGAAATTATAAACTTACTATATGAATAAAGTTATTTCGCATTCGCTTTTTACTGATTTTGATATTGATTTGTTTAAAGCTGGAAAACATTTCCGACTCTATAATAAATTAGGCGCACATCTTGTTTCAGTCAATGGAGTCCAAGGTGTATATTTTGCAGTTTGGGCTCCGTCAGCATATTCTGTGGCGGTCATCGGTGATTTCAACTATTGGAATGACAATGAACACCATTTAGAAGTTCGCTGGGATTCATCAGGAATTTGGGAAGGATTTATTCCAAATGTAACCCACGGAACGACTTATAAATATAAAATAAGATCCAATAATAACGGCGCCTCCATTGAAAAAGCAGATCCATTTGCCTTTTATTGTGAACATCCTCCACATACAGCATCTGTTGTTTGGGATTTAGATCATAAATGGAAGGATGAAAAATGGATGAAAATACGTCAGAATTACAATGAATTAGACAAACCTTATTCTGTTTATGAAGTACACTTAGGTTCTTGGAAACGTCATGCTACAGAAGATCGATTCTTAACTTATGTTGAGTTTGCTGAGGATTTAGTAGCTTATGTCAAAGAAATGGGATTTACGCATGTCGAGTTTATGCCCATTATGGAATATCCTTATGATCCTTCGTGGGGTTATCAGTTAATTGGTTATTTCGCACCTACATCGCGTTTTGGTAATCCGCAGGAATTTATGTATTTAATTAATAAATTTCATGATGCAGAAATAGGTGTTATATTAGATTGGGTTCCTTCACATTTTCCAGATGATGCTCATGGATTAGGCTTTTTTGACGGCTCCAATTTATTTGAACATCCTGATCGTAGAAAAGGCTATCATCCTGATTGGAAAAGTTTAGTTTTTAATTATGGTCGCAATGAGGTGCGTTCCTTTTTAATTAGCAATGCCTTTTTCTGGTTGGATTATTACCATGCTGATGGCCTTCGAGTAGACGCTGTTGCCTCAATGCTCTATTTAGATTATTCAAGAAATGAAGGAGAGTGGGAACCTAATATTTACGGAGGAAGAGAAAATCTAGATACCATCAGCTTTTTAAAAGAATTTAATGAAGCTGTTTATTCCACCTTTGATGGTGTTCAAACTATAGCTGAAGAAAGTACTTCTTATCCAATGGTCTCTCGTCCTACATCAATAGGAGGATTAGGTTTTGGAATGAAGTGGATGATGGGTTGGATGCACGACACGTTAAATTACTTTAAAAAGGATACCATTTATAGAAAGTACCATCAAAATGAGTTGAGCTTTTCAATGACTTATACTTTTTCTGAAAATTTTATGCTGCCATTGTCGCACGATGAGGTGGTTTATGGAAAAAAATCAATTGCGGGAAGGATGCCAGGAGATGAATGGCAAAAATTTGCAAATTTAAGACTTTTATACGGCTATATGTTTACGCACCCTGGAACAAAACTATTGTTTATGGGTAGTGAGTTTGGGCAGAATAGAGAATGGAATTTTGAAGGTAGTTTAGATTGGGATTTATTACAAAGTCCATATCATCAAGGAGTCAAAAAAGTGGTTATAGATTTGAATAACTTGTATAAATCACAACCAGCTCTCTACGAAAATCAGTTTTCTCAGAAAGGATTTGAATGGATTAATTATTCGGATCATCAAAATGCGGTTTTTTCTTTTATCAGAAAAGGGAATAAGGTAATAGAAGAACTGATTATAGTTTGTAATTTCACACAAGTTATTAGAGAACATTATCGTATTGGTTTACCACGAAAAGGAAAATTGATAGAAATCTTTAATAGCGATGCTACCATATATAATGGAAGTGGAGTAAGTAATAAGGAGAAAATCACAATAGAAGGTATGCCTTATAATGGAAGAGATTATTCAGCTGAATTGGTTTTAGCTCCATTAGCTGTGAGTGTTTTTAGAATCAGCTAAAATATTGATCATAAATGTAATAATACATTTAAATGGTTTTCATGCGCTGTGAAAACCATTTTTATTTTTATAAATGTTAAAACCTTTATTACTATAACGATTTCGTTAATAAATGATTTGTAAACGACTGTATGCGAAGTATTTTTGTATTTTTGCGCACCCGAATTAAATTTTCATAAAATGATTACAAATACCGAATTAGAATATAAAGGCAATTTATATCCCACAAAAATAATTTCTTTTGAACATGATGTAGATTCAGTAAGTTTCTTTACTGATAATAGTGTTATACTAAAAGTTACAGTTCTTCGCGATAGTTTAATACGATTTAGATTTACTACTAAAGGTTATTTTAGCAATGATTTCTCCTATGCAATTGATAAGAGTCATACTCATGGGTACAATTTCTTAGAAGTTATTGAAAATGAAGATTATTATCAAATACAAACAAGCAAAGTAAAGTGTAAGATTCAGAAAATAGATATGAGATTAACTATTTATGATCTGGAAGGAAACATTATTGTAGAGGACGAACTTGGTTTTCATTGGGAAGAGAGTTATGAATTTGGTGGCAATATTGTAAAAATGAGCAAAGCCTCTAAGGATGGTGAATGTTTTTATGGACTTGGTGATAAAGCCACTCAATTAAATTTAAAGGGGAAAAGGCTTGAAAATTTTGCAACAGATCAATATGCTTTTCAAAAAGATCAGGAACCTTTATATAAAGTAGTGCCATTCTATATTGGTTTACACAATAAAAAATCCTACGGAATTTTCTTTGATAACACATTTCGAACTTATTTTGATTTTTGTCATGAAAGAAGAAATGTAACAAGTTATTGGGCTGAAGGTGGTGAGATGAATTATTATTTTATCTATGGTCCACAAATGGAAGATGTTGTGACTACTTATACAGATCTTACAGGAAAACCAGAACTACCACCACTATGGGCTTTAGGATATCATCAATGTAAGTGGAGTTATTATCCTGAAAGTAATTTAAAAGAAGTTGCAGCTAAATTTAGAGCGCTTAAAATCCCATGTGATGCACTCTATTTAGATATCGATTATATGGATGGTTTTCGCTGTTTTACTTGGAATAAAGAATATTTTCCTGATCCAAAAAGGATGGTCGCTGAATTAGCTGAAGACGGTTTTAAAACTGTGGTGATTATTGATCCGGGGATAAAAATTGACAAAGAATATGCTGTTTATAAAGAAGCTTTAGAAAAAGATTACTTCTGTAAAAGAGCTGATGGTCCTTATATGAAAGGTAAAGTGTGGCCCGGTGAATGTAATTTCCCCGATTATACTAATCCCGCTGTAAGAGAATGGTGGGCTGGCTTATTTAAAGAATTAATTTCAGACATAGGTGTAAAAGGAGTGTGGAATGATATGAACGAACCTGCTGTTATGGAGGTTCCTAATAAAACTTTCCCTATGGATGTGCGTCATGATTATGATGGAAATCCTTGTAGTCATCGAAAAGCACATAATATTTATGGTACTCAAATGGCAAGAGCAACTTATCATGGAGTAAAAAGGTTTGCTTATCCTAAAAGACCTTTTGTAATTACAAGATCAGCTTATGCGGGAGCTCAACGTTATTCTTCTTCATGGACTGGTGATAATGTGGCCACTTGGGAGCATTTATGGATTGCTAATATTCAAATGCAAAGAATGTCTATTTCAGGAATGGGCTTTACTGGATCGGATATTGGAGGATTTGCAGAACAACCCTCTGGAGAATTATATACTCGATGGATTCAGTTAGGTGTATTTCACCCATTTTGTAGAACGCACTCTTCAGGAGATCATGGTGATCAGGAACCTTGGGCATTTGATGATGAAGTAATTGACATTACTAGAAAGTTTGTAAATCTTAGATATCAATTGTTACCCTATTTATATACGATGTTTTGGCAATATATTGAGCAAGGAATCCCAATGCTAAAGCCTCTAGTTTATTTTGATCAAGATGATATACAAACGCATTATAGAAATGACGAATTTATTTTTGGACACCAAATATTAGTTTGTCCTATATTAGAGCCTAATTCTCTAGGCAGGAGAATGTATGTTCCAAGAGGCGAATGGTATAATTACTGGACAAATGAAACAGTCAAAGGAGGAAAAGAAATATGGGTAGATACTAGATTTGATGAAATTCCACTTTTTATAAAAGCTGGAGCAATCATTCCTAAATATCCAGTTCAACAATTTGTAGGTGAATTAGAATTTGATGAACTAACTTTAGATTTATATTATAAAGAAGGTAAAGAAAAATCAGTGGTTTATGAAGATGCTCAAGATGGATATGATTATAAAAAAGGACGTTATAGTTTACTAAGCTTTAAAACAACGGGAAAAGCTAAAGAAATTATAATTCAGTTACATAAAGAAGGGAAATATGATACTAATTACTCTAAATTTAAATTTAACCTTATTGGCTTGCCATTTAAAATAACCAAAATAGAAATCGATAATGTTGAAGTGATTTTTGATTTAGAGACTTTGGAAAATGAAAAATATTTGTTTGTACAAAAAGACTTTACAGCATTGCATATCATGGGAGAATAACAAAAAGATTAAACTTTTATATTTAATTGTATAATTATTAAAATGTTAAAACGTATACCTTTGATGGATAATCAAACTAATTAATATGAAAAATAAAATGTTTTTGGGCTTGTGTATAGTCGGTTTAATTTATGCCTGCGCCACAAATCCTATCACAGGAAAGAAAACTTTAAACTTTGTTTCAAATTCTGAACTTTTTCCTTCGGCATTTCAACAATACGGTACATTTTTGAAAGAAAACAAGGTGATCACTGGAACAGCTGATGCTAGAAAAGTAGAAGCTATTGGTATGAAAATTAAAGCTTCAGCTGAGAAATACCTAAAATATTTAGGACAGGCACAGTATTTAAATGATTATCGGTGGGAATATAAATTAATTGATAGTAAAGAAGTAAATGCGTGGTGTATGCCAGGTGGTAAAATAGTGGTGTATTCAGGAATTTTACCAATAACTAAAACGGATGCAGGATTAGCAACAGTTATGGGTCATGAAGTATCACATGCTTTAGCCAATCACGGTGCTCAACGTATGAGTGCAGCCCAACTACAACAATTGGGAGGTGTAGGAGTTGCAGTTGCAACTGGTGGCAAAAGTGAACAAACACAACAAATTTGGAATCAGGTTTATGGGTTAAGCACTCAATATGGAGGTATGCTCCCATTTAGCAGGAATCATGAAACAGAAGCCGATCAAATTGGTTTAACTCTGATGGCCATTGCAGGATATAACCCTGAAGAGTCCATTACTTTCTGGTCAAGAATGGCAGCTCAGTCTAAGGGTCAAGCACCACCAGAATTTATGAGTACTCACCCTTCTGATGCTACAAGAATTGCCAATCTAAGAGCATTGATACCAGAGGCAAAAGCCATGGCAGCGAAAGTTGGAATAATAAGATAATATTTTTAGTAATATGTTGTACAAAGGCTATTCTCGTTTGAGTTTAGCCTTT
This sequence comes from Flavobacterium sp. PL11, assembly GCF_035985025.1. Lineage (NCBI taxonomy): Bacteria > Pseudomonadati > Bacteroidota > Flavobacteriia > Flavobacteriales > Flavobacteriaceae > Flavobacterium > Flavobacterium sp. PL11. Next base: position 71,804 of record NZ_JAXCIA010000019.1, on the reverse strand, counting down.
TTCTTTGAATGCTAATTTATCTTTAAAATTGAATATTAAATATTGAGGCTTTTAAATATTAGTTTTAAAAAGGTTTAGCTTGTTTAGATTTAATTAAATAAATTCGCAATCTAAATTATAACTTATGGCTGATTTACCAAAGGGTGATAAAAAATTATTAAACGCTTGGGCTTTTTATGACTGGGCTAATTCTGTTTATCCTCTTACAATTGCCTCAGCTGTATTTCCTATTTTTTATAATTCTTTATTTTCAGATAGAAGCCAATATATATCTGCTTTTGGTTATAATTTTAAAAATTCTGCCCTTATAAGTTTTGTAACTGCCGCAGCTTTTTTATTAGTTTCCTTTATGTCGCCATTACTTTCTGGAATTGCGGATTATGTAGGGAACAAAAAGTCATTTATGAAATTCTTTTGTTATCTAGGTGCTTTATCTTGTATGGGTTTATTTTGGTTTAACCTCGATAATATTTATATAGGTTTTGCCTTTTATTTTTTTGGATTAATTGGATACTGGGGTAGTTTGGTTTATTACAATTCTTATTTACCAGATATTGCCTTTATAGAGCAACAAGACCAAGTCAGTGCGAAAGGTTATTCATTGGGATATATCGGTAGTGTGCTACTATTGATAATTAATTTAACAATGATCATGAAGCCAAAGATTTTTGGCATTAGCGGTACAGATGGCGAAGCAGCAATGACCGCGATGCGTTACTCGTTTGTAATGGTGGGAATGTGGTGGATTATTTTTAGTCAATACACTTATTACTATTTACCAAAAGACAGTAGAAAATCAGAGAATAAAGTTACCCGTGATGTATTATTTAATGGTTTTAAAGAATTAAAAAAAGTATGGCAATTGCTGCAAGCGAATATTGCTTTAAAAAGATATTTGGGAAGTTTTTTTGTTTCAAGTATGGCAGTTCAAACGGCGATGCTTGTAGCTACTTATTTTGGTGCCCAAGAAATTGCGTGGTCTTCTAAAGAACAAAGTACAATTGGTTTAATAATATGTATTTTACTAATACAATTAGTAGCTATTTTAGGCGCTTTTTTGACTTCAAGAGCTTCAGCGAAATTTGGTAATATACCCACATTAATTTTTATAAATAGTTTTTGGTTATTCATTTGCGTTGCAGCATTTTTTATTTCTAAGCCTATTGAATTTTATATCATGGCTAGTTTAGTGGGTCTAGTGATGGGAGGAATACAATCATTATCTCGTTCTACTTATTCTAAACTTTTACCCGAAGCAAATGATACAACTTCATTTTTTAGTTTCTATGATGCCTCAGAAAAAATAGGAATTGTAATAGGAATGCTAGTATATGGAATAATAGATCAAATTACGGGAAGCCCTAGATTAGGAATTGCTTCGTTAGCATTATTTTTTTTGATAGCTGTATTTCTATTAAATAGAGTTCCAAGAAAAAATGTTTTACTTAATGAAATATAATATTTTTTCATTTGAAATTTTTTTAATTATTTGGAAAATAATAAACGTTCAATTTTACAACAATGAATTGCTTTTGGTTTAAAGAGTTTATAATCGTTTACTAATTTTTGGTACCGTACTATTGCTAGTTAAAATTTAACTAAGATATAAGAGGTTTGATTTATTTATATAGTTCTTAAATATAATAATATTTAGAAAAATGTGCATTTATAAAAGGCTGAATTCAATTCCTTATTTTAAAAATTTTACTCTTTTATAAAAAGGTTTTGTTGATTAAATCATATTAAATTGATTCTAAAAAAAAATCCCATTCACCGAAGTAAATGGGATTATAAAAAAAAAATTATCTTAAACTAGCGCCAAGCTCTGTCTCAAAATTATTTTGAAGTTTACCCATGATTTTATCAATCTGAGTATCAGTCAAAGTTTTAGTACTATCTTGAATAATGAAGCTTAGTGCGTAAGATTTTTTGCCTTCTGGTAAATTTTGCCCTTCATAAACATCAAATAAATTAATATCTTTTATTAATGCTTTTTCTGTTTGTTTAGCCAATTTATAAATACGTTCGTAACTTATATTTTGATCAATTAATAATGCCAAATCTCTACGGACTGCAGGATATTTAGCAATATCAGTAAATTTTATTTTAGTTGAAATTAGCTTTAAAACTACTGCCCAATTAAAATCAGCATAAAAAACCTCTTGTTTGATTCCAAAATGTTTCAGAATTGACTTTTTTACCACTCCTAATTCTACCAGTATTTCATTACCATTTCCTATGGCGATGCCCTCTGAGAAAACATCTGAAGTTGCAGGTATATTTTGAATTTTTGAAATTCCTAATCTGGAAAGTATTCCAGTTACATACCCTTTAAACAAAAAGAAATCAGATGGTTTTTGTTCTAAAGTCCAACTTTCTTGATTTCTATTTCCAGTAAGAAACAAACTTAAATGTTTTTTCTCATCGTAACCAGATAAATAATTATGATATGTTTTTCCAAATTCAAATAATTTTAAATCTGTATTTCTTCTATTGATGTTATAAGCAACTGCTTCTAATCCCGAAAACAATAGTGACTGCCTCATTGATGACAAGTCAGTACTAAGAGGATTAAGCATATTTACATTGTGTGAAGCATTTAATTCTTCTGAAAGCTGAATATAAGAAGCTGTCGTTAATGAATTAGCCATTATTTCATTAAATCCTTGCGAGTTTAATTGCGTAGCTATTACATTTTGTACTTTATAATCTTCATTTCTTGGAGAATTTGAAACTGTGGCATTAACTTTTTCTGAAAAGTTAATATTATTATATCCATATACTCTTAGAATCTCTTCAATTACATCTATTTCTCTTTGCACATCCACTCGGTAAGCGGGAATGGTAAGACCTAATCCAGCGTCAGAGAAACTATTAACTTTTATGTCTAATGATACTAGAATTTTTTTAATAGTGTCTTTTGGCAATTCTTCACCAATAATTTTCGCCACTTTACTAAAGTTTAGAAAAACACTAAAATCTTCAATTTTCTTAGGATATAAATTAATAATATCAGATGTAATTTCTCCTCCAGCAACCTCTTGAATTAATAATGCAGCACGCTTTATAGCATATTCTGTAATTGTAGGATCAATTCCTCTTTCAAATCTAAAAGAGGCATCGGTATTTAGTTGATGTCTTTTTGCTGTTTTGCGAATACTTACAGGATTAAAATAAGCACTTTCTAGGAAAATAGAGTTTGTACTTTCTGAAACGCCTGATTTTTTACCTCCAAAAACTCCTGCTATACAAAGAGGTCCTTTTTCATCACAAATCATTAAATCTTCTTCGTGTAATGTTCTTTCAACATCATCTAGAGTCACAAACTTAGTTCCAGCGGGTAGCGTTTGTACTATTATTTTGTTGTTTATTTTTGAAGCATCAAAAGCATGAAGCGGCTGTCCTAATTCATGTAATACATAATTAGTAACATCAACAATATTATTTTTTGGATTTACTCCTATAGCTTTTAATCTATTTTGCAACCAAGCAGGTGACGATTTTACTTCGATCCCTGAAATGGTTACACCACAATATCGAGGCGCTAGTTTAGGCTCTTTGACATCTACATCTATTTTTAAAGTTCTTTTATCTACTCTAAAATTACTTACTGAAGGTGTAATTAGTTCTACATTAACTCCACTTTGAATCATACCTGCTCTTAAATCACGCGCGGTGCCTAAGTGACTCATGGCATCTGCACGATTTGGTGTTAATCCAATCTCAAAAACTTCGTCATTTTCAATTTTAAAAACTTCTGCGGCTGAAGTCCCTGCAACTAATGAATCGTCTAATATCATAATACCATCATGATTCTCGCCAAGACCTAATTCGTCTTCTGCACAGATCATTCCATGACTTTCTTGCCCGCGGATCTTTCCTTTTTTTATCGTGATCGCAATACCTTGCTTATCGTATAAAACGGTTCCAATTGTAGCAACGGGTACATTTTGTCCTGCTGCTACATTATTAGCTCCACACACAATTTGAACAGGAATGCCATTACCTAAATCTACTGTTGTAACTTTAAGTCTATCTGCATCTGGATGTTGCACGCAAGTAAGAACACGTCCCACTACAATACCTTCTAATCCACCTTTTACTGATTGGTATTTTTCAACAATCTCAACTTCAAGACCCAGATCAGTTAGTAATGCTGCAGTATCCTCGGATTTTAAATCTATTTTAATGAATTGTTTTAGCCAATTATATGATATTTTCATTTGTTGATTTTAATGAGATTGCAAATATAAGGATTGCAGACTGTAGTAAGAAACAATTTTTTTGGTTATTTATGCTTGCTTACAAATAGTAACTGTACTAACTAAATTTTAATGAGTGAACTACATGTAAATAAACGAAGCGCAAATATTTGCGCTTCGTTCTTAAAATTAATAGCTTATATAATACCAAAAAATTAGATTTTAATTCCCATACGATCAAAATTAATCTGAACTATGTGGATCAAGTTTTAATTTATTCTAATGCAGTTTTACTATAAGCATGTAAATAACATGGACTTTTAATTTAATGAAATCGTTCCAGCTAATTCTTTTAATGCAATCTCAGATAACTTAGCTTGAAATTGTGCATTGCTATAGCGCACTTTTGCATTTACATAATTTAGTTGAGCGGTTCTAAATTCTAAAGTAGTGATAGTTCCAATTCTAAATTTTTCTAAAGTGATATTTAAATTTTGATTAGCAATACCTTGATTTTTTTCTTCTAACTCAATCAGTTCTAAATTGGTCAAATAAGTTTGATACGAAGTCGCTAATTCTGAATTTAATATTTGGTTTTGTTGCCCAAATGCCAATTGAGAATTATCAATTTGAATTTTAGCAATACGTTCATTTCGATTCTGAGCAAATCCATCAAATAAGTTTACTGAAGCACTAAAACCATAATTTAATCCGCGAGCAGATGATGCTGTTGTAAAACCAAGACCTGATTTACTATCAGAAAAGTTATAACCAGTATTTAATTTTACTGTTGGATAACGAGCAGCTTTTATTTGTTTTAACTGTAGTTCTGCAACTCTTTTACTAATTATTTGAGCTTCCAATTGTGGATTTTGCTTTTCTGCTAAAGCGGTGAGTTCGGGAAGCAATAAATTTTCATCCACCGTAATCGAATCTGCAACAATAAAATCAATTTTTGCATCTCTGGCCAAAATTTTATTTAATAAAATCTTTGTATTAGCGTATAAATCTTTTTGACGTAAGACAGCAACCTTATCCGTATTTAAATCTACTTGTGCATTTAATACTTCTAACTTTGAGGCTTTTCCAATAGAAAATCTATTTTGAGCTAGATTTAATCTTTGATTTGAAATTACTATTGTGGTATCTAATGCTGATAATTGTTGTTGTTGCTGCACTAGATCAAAATAAGTTTCATTTACATCGCTTATCTTTGTGATTATAGTTAATTTAAGTTCAGCCTTTCCCAGTTTTTGAAGTTCTTTTAGTTGGTCCAATTTTGCAAACATTCTAAACCCATCAAAAATTGTCCAATCTAAACCAATCCCGTAATTCAAATTACTGCTTTTAGCATTATCTAATTGATTAGTAGTCCCGTCAGAACGGGTTTGTGATAAGTTTTGAATTCCGTTATTATCCACGATAGTAGCTGATGCTCTCGGTAACATTCCTGCAGCGCCTACAGTGGCATTGGTTTTGTCAATTAGTAAATTGTTAGACGCAATCTTTATTTCGTAATTATTATTTAATGCAATCCTTACAGCTTCCTCAATAGTCAATACTTCTTGTGCATTAGCTTGAGCAACGAAAAAAAGTAAAAAGAGTAATCTAAGAAATAGTATTCTGGTATTTATCATAATTATATTTTTTTGCTAAAATTATTTCTAATCAAAGCATCAGGATTTTTATTGTACTTCTCTTTCGTACTCTTCAATATGATCAAATTCTGGGTAATGCTTCCTTGCTTTTGACCACATTAAATACAGCGCAGGTATAACAAATAAGGTTAAAACAAGTGAGAAAATAGTTCCACCCACAATTACAACTCCCATTCCCATTCTACTACTTGAAGCAGCTCCAAAAGATATAGCAATTGGTAATGCACCTAATGAAATCGCTAAACTGGTCATCAAAATTGGACGTAATCTCGCCTCTGAGGCTTCTAAGATTGCCTCTAGTTTTGGCTTGCCTTGTTCTCGCAGTTGATTCGCAAATTCGACTATCAAAATTCCATTCTTGGTTACAAGACCTATCAACATTACAGTTCCAATTTGGCTAAAAATATTCCACGTTTGGTTGAATAACCATAATGAAAATAATGCTCCTGCAACTGCCATTGGTACAGTCAAAATTATAATAAAAGGATCTATAAAACTTTCGAATTGTGCAGATAGAATAAGGAAGATTAACAATAATGCTAATCCAAAAGCGAATGCAGTATTTGAACTACTTTCAACAAAATCGCGAGATTCTCCACCTAAATCAGTGGTAAAAGTATCATCTAGAACTTTTGCTTTAATCTCATTCATCGCCTCAATTCCATCGCTAATACTTTTGCCTGGTGCTAAACCTGCCGAGACTGTCGCAGCCATGTACCTATTATTATGGTATAATTGTGGTGGGTTGCTTTGCTCTTCAATATCAACAACGTTGTCCATTTGAATTAATTCACCTTTATCATTTTTAACAAACATAGCAGTTAAATCAAGTGGTTTTGAGCGATCTTTTTGATCAAATTGTCCAATGACTTGATATTGTTTTCCATTTTGAATAAAATATCCAAAACGTTGCCCGCTTAACGAAAGTTGCAAGGTTTGCGCAATATCAATCACAGAAATCCCTAGACTTTCAGCTTTTTCTCGATCGATAGATACATTGATTTCTGGCTTATTGAATTTTAAATTTACATCAGTAATTGAAAACGTCTCATTCTTAGCAGCCTCGTCCATAAACAAAGGGATTTTTTCTCTGAGCTTTTCAAAATTTGGTGCCTGAATGATATATTGTATTGGCAAACCACCCCGTCTATTAACGGCAATTGTCGGCTGTTCGATAATAGAAGTTTTTGCCTCGGGATAACGCTTAGTCCATTTCGTTAACTTCTCTGCTATTTCCTTTTGTGAATTTTCTCTTTCGCCAGGATCTACTAATGAAACCCTAATAAATCCGCTATTTACTGATGAGGATCCAAAACCAGGGGAGGTAATGACCAAACTTACTTTTTTTCCTGCAATAGAATCATCAACTAGTTTTGAAATTTCTTGCATGAATCGATCCGTATATTCATAAGACGAACCTTCAGGAGTCGTCATCCGCATTACAAAACCGCTGCGGTCATCATACGGAGCAGTTTCTTTTTGCAAAAGATTAAAAAATAAATAAATTAAACCAAAACAAACAAAAAGAATAGGGAAACTCAGCCATTTTCTTTTCATAAATTGGGCTAATGAACTTGCATAACCTTTATTTAAACTTTGAAAATAAGGCTCTGTTTTGATATAAAAATTAGACTTTTTTTGCTCTCCACCTTTCATCAAGTAAGCATTTAACATTGGTGTTAAAGTTAAAGACACAAAAGCAGATATTAAAACCGCCGCACCTATGACGACGCCAAATTCCCGAAATAGCCGCCCAACGAACCCTTCGAGGAAAATAACAGGTAAAAATACTGCTGCCAGCGTCACAGAAATGGAGATTACGGCAAAAAAGATTTCATTCGATCCTTTAATTGCAGCTTCAATAGGAGTCATTCCTTCTTCCACCTTTTTATAAATATTTTCAGTTACCACAATCCCATCATCTACAACTAAACCCGTTGCAAGTACAATGGCTAGTAAAGTCAATACATTTATTGAAAACCCAAAAAGCCACATAATAAAGAATGTCGCAATCAACGAAACAGGAATGTCAATTAAAGGTCTAAAAGCGATTGCCCAATCTCTAAAGAATAAAAAGATAATCAAAATCACCAAAACGATCGAGATTCCTAATGTTTCAGCAACTTCAATAACTGATCTCTTTACAAAAATGGTATTGTCAATAGCAATATTTAGCTTGATGTCTTTAGGTAAATCCTTTTTTAAAGCTTCAAAAACTTTATAAAATTCCTTAGATATATCAAGATAATTTGCACCAGGAAGAGGAACAATAGCAACACCTACTAAAGGCGTTCCTGATTGTGTCATTTTTGTTTCTATATTTTCAGCGCCTAGAGTGGCGTTACCAATATCGCTTAAACGAACGATTTTCTCGCCGTCTGACCGAATGATAATATTATTAAATTCTTCAGGCGTCGAAAGATTTCCTATTGTTTTTACAGTCAGCTCAGTGTTGGCTCCTGTTAATTTACCCGAAGGTAATTCTACGTTCTGTTTATTCAAAGCAGCCCTAACTTCTGATACCGTACAACCATAAGAGGCTAGTTTTACTGGATCAATCCATAAACGCATGGCATAACGTTTTTGTCCCCAAATTTGTACGCCACTTACTCCTGGAATTGTTTCTAAACGTTGCGAGATCACATTTTCTGCATAATCGCTTAGTTCTAATGCGTTTCTAGTATCACTTTGAACTGTCATCGAAATAATCGCATCGCCATTGGCGTCAGCCTTAGAAACAACTGGAGGCGAATCAATATCTTGTGGTAGATTTCGTACTGCTTGCGATACTTTATCGCGCACATCATTAGCAGCATCTTCTAAATTTTTATCTAAATTAAATTCGATCGTAATATTGCTACTTCCCTGTGCACTCGATGACGATACATTACGGATTCCATCAATTGAATTAATCGCTTTTTCTAATGGTTCCGTAATTTGGGATTCAATGATATCAGCATTGGCTCCTGTATAATTGGTACGAATAGATACTTGAGCAGGATCGATAGAGGGAAATTCACGAACACCTAAAAAAGTATAACCTATAACCCCGAATAATACAATGGCCAAATTGATCACGATGGTCATTACGGGTCTTCTAATACTTGTAGTTGATAAACTCATTTAAAATTTAGATTTTAGATTTTGGAACTTAGATTTTTTAAAAAGCAAATAGTCTAACTTGTAAATCTATTTAATGGTAACTTTTACTTTGTCATCATTTTTTAATGACATAACGCCGTTGGTAATTACAGTATCACCTTCTTTTAAACCAGAAAGTACAAGCACAGATGTTTCTGTTCTTGTTGCTGTTTCTATCATTAATTCTTTGGCAATTCCATTGTTAGTAATAAAAACTTTTTTACCATTTTGAATTGGAATTATAGCTTCTGTAGGAATAACAATAGCATCTTTGATGATATCTAGCGGTAGTTCTACATCAGCAAAAGTTCCTGGCAACAATTTTCCATCTTTGTTTTCAGCAATCGCTCGAACTTGCAGTGTACGTGTTGCAACGGCAATTTCTGGATCAATGGCATAAATTTTAGCATTATATTGTTTGTCTGAACCCGCTACTTTAAATGAGATTATCGTACTTGTTTTAACTTGATTAGCATATTTCTCAGGAATAGAAAAGGTGATTTTAAGTTTACCAATATTCACCAGTTTTGCTACTAATATCATTGGAGTAATATAGGTTCCTGGAGATATAGAACGCAAACCAATTTTTCCAGAAAAAGGCGCTCTAACCGATGTTTTTGCAATTTGAGCTTGTATCAATTGACTTTGCGCTTGTGCTGATTTAAGATCAGCTCTCGCTAAATCGTATTCTTCTTGACTAATTGCCTCTTTTTGAAGTAATAGTTTAGCTCTTCTTTCATTTTCTGAGGCTAATCCTTCACGGGTTGACGTTTGTCTTAATTGCGCTTTCAACTCAATATCATTTACTTTAAAAAGTACTTGTCCTTTACTGACATTACTTCCTTCTTGAAAATAAATTCCCTCTACAATTCCTGAAACCTCACTGCGAATTTCGACTTGCTCATTAGCTTCAATAGAGCCAGAAAGGGAAAGATTATTATCAAAAGTTTCAAATTTTACAACCAAACCACTCAAAGCTGTTGGTTTGCTTTTTCCTTTTTGATCTTTTGAATCTGTATTTTTATTACTATTGGAGTTAATTCTGTAACCAATAAATCCAACGATTCCAATGGTCAATAAGGCATAAACTACGTATTTAATTTTCATATTGTAAATGTAAAGTAGGATTATTTATCAGTAATTTTAGTTAAAAAAACAAATTTAGCTTTTACAATCGGAAATTCTGTAAATGTTGATTATTATTTAACGATTGTACATACAAATATTAAATTAATCGCAAGAAAGTACATTTCTATTGCTATATTTTGTTTCAAAATAAATTAAAATAACCTAATAATAGATTTTATTAATTAATTGTAAAATTGAATTGATAAAAGTTGAAAAGCATAAATAAACCAATTCTTATTAGTTTTTAAAATAGTAAAAACTGGAAAAAAAGGTACATCATAATTCACTTATAACAATTCAAAATCATCTCCTATGGACCATTTAAATAATAAATGGTTTAATCTCAAAGCAAATTATTTTTAACTAATATAATTCCATATATTCTTCTTTTTAGTCATTTCCATGTAAACTGCTCGTAAAGCAATATGCTCCAGTTTTTGCATTGCAGGATCTTCTTTTAACAACACCATTGCATAATTTCTGGCTAAAGCCAAAATATCTCTGTCTCGCACTAAATCAGCAATTTGAAGATTGAGTACGCCACTTTGCTGCGTGCCCATTAAATTTCCTGGACCTCTTAGTTTTAAATCAACCTCTGCAATTTCGAATCCGTCATTTGTTCGAACCATCGTTTCCATTCTAGTTTTACTATCAGGACTTAGTTTGTGACTTGTCATCAAAATACAATAACTTTGTTCGGCACCACGACCCACACGACCACGAAGTTGATGTAATTGTGACAGCCCAAAACGCTCCGCACTTTCTATAATCATTACACTAGCATTAGGAACATTTACGCCCACTTCAATAACAGTAGTAGCGACCATGATATTTGTTTTCCCATCTGAAAAGCGTTTCATTTCAGCATCTTTATCCGCTGGTTTCATTTTTCCATGTAAGATCGAAATGGAATACTGCGGCAACGGAAAATCCCTAGAAATACTTTCGTAACCATCCATTAAATCTTTATAATCTAATTTTTCAGATTCTTGAATCAATGGATAAACAATATAAATTTGCCGACCCAATGCAATTTCGTCTCTTAGGAATTTCCAAACTTTCAATCGGTTGCTGTCAAATCTGTGAACAGTTTGTATCGGTTTTCTACCCGGTGGCAATTCATCAATTACTGAAATATCTAAATCACCATATAAACTCATTGCTAAAGTACGCGGAATAGGTGTGGCTGTCATTACTAAAACGTGCGGCGGAATTGTATTTTTTCGCCATAATTTAGAACGTTGTTCAACCCCAAAACGGTGTTGCTCGTCAATTACAGCAAGACCCAAATTTTTAAATTTTACTTTATCTTCTATTAAAGCGTGAGTTCCAATAAGAATATCTAATGTACCGTTTTCCAATTCCTCATGAATTATTCTTCGTTGCGCAATTCTCGTAGAACCTGTTAATATTCGAATGTTAATATTTACAGTTTGCGCCAACTCTGATAAACCTATAAAATGCTGGTTAGCTAAAATTTCTGTTGGTGCCATCAGGCAAGCCTGAAAGCCATTATCAAGTGCTAGAAGCATACTCATAAAAGCCACAATAGTTTTACCAGAACCCACATCTCCCTGCAGCAATCGGTTCATTTGGGCATTACTGCCCATATCAGTTCTGATCTCTTTTATCACTCTTTTTTGAGCATTAGTGAGCTCGAAAGGCAAGTGATTTTGATAAAAATCATTAAAATATTCACCTACTTTTGAAAACGGATGACCTTTTATTTTATGTTTCTGGATTAGATTTTTAGTAATTAATTGCAACTGAATAAAGAATAATTCTTCAAAAATTAATCTAAATTTAGCTTTCGCCAACGAATCAGGACTTGTGGGAAAGTGAATGTTGAATAAGGCCTCTTTTTTAGAAATTAGTTTTAATTCAGCAATCAAATAATTAGGTAAAGTTTCGATAAACAAATTTTGCGTTTCCTGAAACAATGTTTGCATCATTTTATTGATAACCTTGTTTGAAACACCGCGATTTGTTAGCGTTTCTGTCGATGGATAAACGGGTTGCATCGCTGATCGCAGGCTCTGTTTGTGTTCGATCATCAACTCAATCTCGGGATGCGCCATATTGAACATATTCCCAAAAGTGGTACATTTTCCAAAAATCACACAAACTTCATTCACTTTCAAACTCTCCCGAATCCATTTGTGACCTTGAAACCAAACTAGCTCCATTTGTCCCGTATCATCAACAAATGTAGCAACTAAACGCTTTTGGTTTTTACCAAATTCTATTGTTTTGATGTTGATTATTTTGCCAATAATTTGAACTTCGGCACCATTGTTTTGCAGTTCGTTTATTTTGTAATACCGCGTTCTATCAATGTATCGGTTAGGGAAAAAATTAACCAAGTCTGTATACTTATGAATCCCCAATTCTTTGCGTAACAATTCACCCCGATTGGGACCAACGCCTTTTAAATATTCGATAGGAGTGAGGAGCAGGTTATTAGACATTACAAGTAATAGAATTTAAATTGCAGATATTAGAAACTTGAGCTTTTTTAAGGCGCTCTATTCTATTTTATTTTTAAAAGCGAAGGTAGTTTTTTGTTTGGAATTTTAAAAATGGTAAAATGGTATAATTTGCAAGGTGTTATCGATAGAAAGTACTAAAAAGTTCTACGATATTATAGATGTTTTTCTTTTCGTAGAAGCTATTCTCGCTATTCGTTTCAAGCTTCACGGCATCAAACTTTTTTTCTAAGTTGGTGCAGGAGCTTCCTGCGGTCGCTCTGCCACAACTAGAAAAAATGGTTTTCTGGTCGTAAAGGCTTTCCACTGCTATCAAGGCTAGCAAACGCGGTGTAAACAACATTATGAGAAAATGACGAATATTGGTTTTTCGTTATTTTTTTGACAATTAAGGGAAACCATATTCGAGATCAATAGTAAGAAATAACTTTTTTAAAAAATCTGGATAAAAATCGCTGAATTTTAGACTTCATTTACATTCAATTGATTTTTGAAGTATTTGCAATCTTTAGAATTATGCACTTCATCCTTTTTTCAATTTTTCATAATTTGATTTTAAAAACATTTTACAAATTTAATTGCGTTGGGCTTTAGCCCAATGTATATAAATGCAAAATAATTTTACTATTAAAAAACGGGCTAAAGCCCGCTCCAATTGATTTATTGTCAAAAAGAAATTAGTGACCTCAGTATTTTTGGAAATGATCTTGAAAAAGAATTTTCTGCATAAAAGTTGCCGGATTTTAGACTTCATTTACATTCAATTGATTTTTGAAGTATTTGCAATCTTTAGAATTATGCACTTCATCCTTTTTTCAATTTTTTATAATTTGATTTTTTTGTAAATAAAAAGCAATCTGATACATTCACAAAATTATCAATACGTACTAAATTGTGATTTCAAATTTAAACGCAATACCTTTGCAAAAATAAAAAATATAAATGACAACTCATCTCGTTTTACTTCGTGGTATCAATGTTTCTGGTCATAGCATGATAAAAATGGAAGCCCTAAAAACTACTTTGGAAGCCATTGGTTTTCAAAATATACAAACTTACATACAATCAGGTAATGTATTTGTAGATACCGAAGAGGAAAATGCAGCTGCTGTTGGCTTCAAAATAAAGCAGGAAATTTTTAAAATTTTTGGTTATGAAGTGCCTGTTGTGGTTATCGCTAAACAAGATTTAGAAGCTTGTTTAAAAAATAATCCATACCTGAAGGAAAAAGATTTCGACACTAAAAAGCTATATTTTGCTTTTATTTCGACCACTTTGTCAAGTAATAGTATAAATGATTTAAGAATTAGCCAATTCAAACCAGATGAAGCGAGTATTGACGGCAATAAAATTTTTATAAAATACGCAGTTGGTGCTGGTAAAACACGCTTTGATCAAAAATATATTGAGAAAAAACTAAATGTAATAGCCACAATCCGTAATTGGAATACAGTTATTCAGTTGCTCAAAATTTATGAGGACAGATAATTTTATCTGTATTTTAATGTTAGTTTTTCTAGCTTGAAGCTTCTCACCCAATATCATTAAACTTAGGATAATCATTAAAAAAAGTTGTTGTTTTTATCATTCCGACGATGGAGGACTCTAGGGTTTACCCGAACAGGCGACGCAATCTCTACAAATGAGCGCAACAAACAAAGTTTCTGCCACCGTGAGAATGACAAAGTTGGAGCGCTAAAAGCTTAATTTAATGACATTAACTACTTGCCTAAATTCGACAATAATTTTTAGAGGATTTACTAAAAAATCAATAAGTATTAATTAATAATTCAATGTAGAAAAACCGGTAATTCAATTATCGGAAAGTATTATTTTTTCTAACAGGAATATTTTGAACTTCACGAATTTCTAAAAATTAATCTGTTAAAATTAGTGTCACCGTGTCTAATGACAGCATGTTGATCAATACCTTATTTTTCAACCAAATCACAAAACCAAAATCCGAAATCAAAGACATCGGGAGTATCGCTGTCACAAACTGTGTTTGAAGATTCTTCTTGTTTTGGTCTTTCATATTTTCTATATATAATTTGGCCGATTTCAAATAGTATCGGTTTTGAAAAAATGGGCCCATCAAAAGTAAAAGTATGAAATTCGCCGTTTTCACCGCACACGTCTACGTTTTCTGGTAAATCAGTGATAAATTGGTGGTCTATGATTCTTCCGACAAAACTTTTATCTAAAAACTGTTCGTTTACGCAAACCACAATGGTTTTAAATCCTAAGTCGATAAACTCCTGAATCAACTCTTTTGTGGGCGTTTTCCAGAGTGGAAATATCGCCTTGATTCCAAATTTTTTTAATTGACCTTCTCTATATTCTCGTAAATCTTCCAGAAAAATATCTCCAAAAACAGAATGCGTGTTTCCCTGATTTTTTAGTTTAGTCAAAGTTTCATTCATTACACTTTCATAAGCTTCCATTGAGGGCATTTCAGGAATTTGCATGATTTGAAGTGGCAATCCAATATTTTGAGCTTGTTGTTTTAATAGCGCTACACGCACACCATGCATGGAAACACGCTGAAATTCTTCATTCACGCTAGTTAATAAGCAAGTGATTTCAAATTCTTGATTTTGCTGAATTTTAAATAAAGCTAAAGCAGAATCTTTTCCACTACTCCAGCTAAATAAGGCTTTTGTTTTCAATGGGATTTTATTGTAGTTTTCTCACTGTAAACTTAGACAATTCATTCTGTTTTTAAACTATTGATTGTAACTTTGAGTTTTTAGTATAAAACAATAGCAATGAAATATCTCTTCTTTTTAATTATAACCTCATTCGTATTTGCTCAACAATCAAAATTTGTTGATTTTAAAAGCGTTTATGGAAAAATTAGCGTAAATCCAACTTTTAAAACAGTAACGGGATATGTACATTACGATTTCCAAGTACTCACAAATGTCGATACTATCAAAATTGATGCGCAAAACATGATATTTTCCGATTTGAAATTGAATGGTAAAACAATTAATTTTTTAAATACTCAAAAACAGTTGCAAATCATTTTTCCATTTAAAAAGGGAAAAAACACCTTGACTTTTCAATATTCCTCGACGCCGAAACAAACAATGTATTTTATTGGTTCAACAGAAAAAGACAATTTACAAATTTGGACGCAAGGTCAAGGAAAATACACAAGCCATTGGTTTCCTAGCTTTGATGATGTCAATGAAAAAGTCGTTTTTAATTTGGATATTTCATTCAACAAAGAATACGAAATTATTTCGAATGGAAAATTAGTCTCTAAATCGGAACTCAATGGACAATCCCTTTGGAAGTATCGAATGCAAAAACCCATGAGTTCCTACCTATTGATGATTGCCATTGGGAAATATAAAAAGCAAACTCAATTTTCGACATCAGGAATTCCTTTAGAAATGTATTATGAACCACAAGACGAAGCTAAGTTCGAACCTACTTATCGCTATTCAAAGGTCATGTTTGATTTTTTAGAAAAAGAAATAGGAGTGAAGTATCCATGGGAGATTTATAAGCAAATCCCAGTTCGTGATTTTTTATATGCCGGAATGGAAAACACATCGGCGACAGTATTTTCATCGAGATATATGATTGATTCGGTTGGTTTTGAAGATCGAAGTTACACTAATGTAAATGCACATGAATTGGCGCATCAATGGTTTGGTAATTTAATTACTGCCGAAAGTGGTAAACACCATTGGTTACAAGAAGGTTTTGCGACCTATTATGCATTATTAGCGGAGAAAGAAGTGTATGGTGACGATTACTTTTATTCGAAATTATATGAATCAGCTCAACAACTAAAGTTTGCCTCAAGAACTGATACTGTTCCTGTTTTGAATGCCAAAGCAAGTTCACTGACTTTTTATCAAAAAGGCGCTTGGGCATTATTTGTTTTACAAGAATCAATAGGGGAGAAAAAATTTAAGAAAGCAGTACAATCCTATTTGAAAAAAAATGCTTTTAAGTCTGTGAGTACGCTGGACTTCTTTGCTGAAATTAGAAAAGTTTCTTCTTTTGATTTAGATACATACAGTAAAGTTTGGCTTGAATCAACTGCTTTTAATACGCTAAAAGCGAATGATTTATTAAGTAAAAATAAGTCGATGACTGTGTTTTTAAAAGTTGATCAATTACGTAATAAACCAATTTTAGATAAAAAGGTTTTTTTTATCGAAGTTATGCAAGCAGACGTTTATTATACTGTTAAAGAAGCCATTCTTAATCAAATTAAAAATGAGAAATGGGAGGATAAAAAGCAACTTTTACTGCTTGCTTTACAAATAAATAATTTACAAATTCGCCAAGCAGTTGCTAGTAATTTTAGTAAAATCCCAGCGGATTTTAGAATACAATATGAAAGTTTACTAGATGATAAATCCTATCAAACTCGAGAAATTACTTTGTATAATTTGTGGAATAATTTCCCAGCGAGCCGTTTTGAATATTTAGAAAAAAGTAAAACTTGGATTGGATTTAACGATTATAACTTAAGAAATTTATGGTTGTCTTTAGCGTTGAATACACCACATTACCTTCAAAATAAAGAGCAATACATAAATGAGTTGATTGAATATTCATCAAGTAATTACGAAGCGACTACGCGCCAAAATGCTTTACAAAATTTAATTTCTTTTCAATTAATTGATGATCTAGTTTTAAGAAATTTGGTACATGCTACAACAAGTCATATTTGGCAATTCTCCAAATTTGGACGAGACAACATTAGGAATCTATTGAAAAACGATAAAATGAGACTTTCATTTGAACGAATTAGTGCTGATTTAAATGAAAAGGAAAAATTTCAATTGAATCGTTTATTGAAAGAATAAACTTTTATTCTAAATTTGGATAAAAGTAAACTATAATTAATGAGGGCATTGGTAATTTCAGGTGGTGGCAGTAAAGGAGCATTTGCTGGTGGCGTGGCTCAATATCTTTTAGAAATAGAAAAAAACGAATATGATATTTTTATTGGTACTTCAACGGGAAGCTTACTGATTCCTCATTTGGCATTAGGAAATGTTGTTAAAATTGAAAGTATTTATACTAATGTTGACATGTCAAAAATTTTCGATGTCAATCCGTTTTTGGTAAAAAATAAAAATGGAACTGATATTGTCACCATCAATCACCTTAATGTTATTTGGCAATTTTTAAAGGGGAAACGTACCTTTGGCGAAAGCAAAAAATTACTGTTTTACATCAAAAGAAACTTTACTAAATCTGATTTTGAAAAATTAAAGGCTATGCAAACGGATGTTGTTATTACAGTCACTAATCTTTCCAGAAACGAAGCAGAATACAAATCGATTCACGATTGCACATACGCTGAATTTTGTGAATGGATATGGATTTCAAGTAATTATATTCCATTTATGAGTTTAGTTACTAAAAATAATGATGAGTACGGCGATGGAGGATTTTCAAGTTTAGTACCCATTCGAGAGGCGATTAATCGCGGTGCGACTGAAATTGACGTGGTAATACTTGAGACAGAAATTAATTTAGAGAAAGCAGTCGTAGGAAAAAATCCGTTTTCACTAATGATTGATTTATTTAGGATTGCCATGAATCAAGTCGAAAAACATGATATTGCAATAGGTAAATTAATGGCTAATAATAAAAATGTTAAACTTAATTTGTATTACACGCCAACAAAATTAACGAACAACGCACTTATTTTTAATAAAAAAGAGATGAAAGAATGGTGGCAACAAGGTTATGAATATGCCCTTAATAAGTCGGAAATTATGAGTGATAACCGGTAGGATTTTAATCTAAGTAAATATTAGAAATCAATGTGGTTATTTTTAACCATATAAGCCATTTAAGTTTTTTAGCGAGTTAAGGCAACTTGAGAGTAAACGATAATTCTTTATTGTCAAATAAAGAACAGATAAGTAAATAAGTGATAAAAGATAAAGGCGTCAATAAAATTTTTCCCGTTCTATATAAATAATTACTACTACCTTTTTTTAAAATTTTAACTCTTACCTAAAGCAAATATGAATTCATTTCAAAAAGTAACTATTTTTTTAACCTGCGCATTGCTTTATAATTGTGGTACAAAAAAAGATCTTTTAAAAACTACACTGGCATCAGATAATTCTAATATAAAGAGGGTTATGGACAATGCCGCGCTACACGAAATACAAATTATATACACCCAGATTTTAAGAGATAAAAACGGGAAAGTTTCTTTTAAAGACTACGGTTATAATCTAGATTCTAATAATTATTTTTATCCAGCAAGCACCGTAAAATTTCCAATTGCTATTTTGGCATTAGAAAAATTGAATGCAATTGCTAATACTTCTGTAAATACTGAGTATAAAATAGAAGGCAATGATACTAAACTAAAATTCTCAGAAGAGATTTCAAAAGTTTTTGCGGTAAGCGATAATGAAGCGAGCACTAATTTATTTGAATTCATGGGATTTGACTATATCAATCAAAAAATGGAGGAGAAAGGGTTGTTGCCGTTTCGATTAAGCCACAGACTTTCGGGAGCTGACTCAAGTAATCCATTAGTTAAATCGACAATAATCTTTAAAAATGACAATACAACAGAAGTTTTTCCATCTAAAGCCGATCTAGAACCGAAAAAATTACAGCTGAATAGTCTGCAAAAAGGAACTGGATATTTAGCAGCTGGAAACAAGTTAATAAACGAGCCATTTGATTTTTCTAAAAGAAATTATTATCCATTAGAAACACTTCATAACACATTAAAACGGATTGTATTTCCAGAATATTTCAAAGAAAGTGAAACATTTAAAATAACCGAAAAAGATAGAGAATTCATTCTTTTCTCGATGCAAAATCTTCCTAAAAATGCGGGTTACGACCCTAAAGAATATTATGATGGATATTGCAAATTTTTTATGTTTGGCGACACTAAAGAAAATATTCCTTCATCTGTAAAAATTTATAATAAAGTTGGAAATGCATACGGCACTATGATTGACTGCGCTTATATTGTAGATACGGAAAATAAAGTCGAATTTATGCTATCGGCCACCATTTTAGCTAATAAAAATGGCATTTACAATGATAATATTTACGAATATGATGAAATTAGTCTGCCTTTTTTAGCAGAATTAGGAAGGCAATTATATCTTAAAAACAAAAAATAAAGACTACCACAATTGTCCCACTTCATTCTTAAGAAATGATAAAGCGGCGCTACTTGGAGTTGGCTTTTCTATAAAATCACCAACTATAAATGCTCGTAAACTATCAGCATCGGTAACTTTATCGTTTTGTGTTGCCACGCGAATTAATTGGATTGTAGCATTTTTAGCCGTCATAATTATAGTCCAGCACTCTTCCGAAACGTAAATTTGTTGCGATAAATTATGTTCAAATTCTTGATCTATTTGTGCTATTACTAAATTTTGATAATCAGCTTTATCTGTTGTTAATGGAGTTACTCGCACCATCATTTGAGACGGATTGATTCGCTCCATCAATAATGTCAAACGTTCATACGCTTGCAATCGAAGTGGCAAAATGGCTGGTTGAGAATCTTTTTGTAATAACCAGCGACGAGTGTTTTGCTGATCCTTAAAATAAGAATTAAATAAAAAGAAGGCCACCCCGCCAGTTATAAGAGAAGGCAATGAATAAGCGAGTATTTCAATGATTTTGATAGAATCCATTTTATTGTAAATTTTGAAAAGCAAAAATATACTTTTTTGAGTTCAAATCAGCTTGATTTAATTAGCAATAACTCAATGTGAATAGTATTTTTGCCATTTTACAAAAAAGAATTTAATGTTGATAATTGAAATGGAAACGTATATACTAGTTTTACTTTGTATCGCCGCCTTTGCCGCTGGATTTATAGATGCAATTGTTGGCGGCGGCGGCTTGATACAAACCCCATTGGGATTAATATTACTGCCTAATCTGCCAGTTTCAACAGTGATTGGAACATTAAAAGTTCCCGCATTCAGCGGCACTTCATTCGCCGCGTATCAATACCTTAAAAAAGTAGATATGAACTGGAAACTACTCAGTATCATGATGCTCCTAGCGTTTCCATCGGCATTTTTAGGCTCTACTTTATTGACTTATGTGAGCAACGATTTTATGAAACCGCTATTGTTAGTCGTGCTATCATTTTTAGTTATTTATACCTACGCAAAAAAGAATTTTGGACAGCATATAGAAAAGGATCATTCTGTTAGAACACAAATTTTTAACGCAATAGCAATTAGCTTTATCGTAGGATTATATGATGGATTTATTGGTCCTGGTACTGGTAGTTTCCTTGTTGTAGCATTTATCGCTATAATGGGTTTTGATTTCTTGCACGCTTCCGCAAATGCGAAGATGGTCAATCTGTCAACTAATTTTGGTTCTATTTGCCTATTTATTTTGAAAGGTAAAATAATATGGGCAGTTGCCATTCCGATGGCTTTTAGTAATGCATTTGGTGGTTGGCTTGGCGCCAAATTAGCCATAAATAAAGGAAATAGTTTTATACGCATATTCTTCTTGGTAGTTGTGATAGCTACATTACTTCGTTTTGGTTATGATGTTTTTTATAATTAGACATTTATAATTTCCTTTTTCAAATAGATGCGCTCTAAACTAGTCTATTGTTACTTACAGATGTTTATAACCTCGCTCAAATTCGCTATTTTTGTATTCTTAAAATTTAAAATTTCTTATGCATAAATATATTGATCAACTAAACGAAGCACAACGTGAACCCGTTCTACAAAAAGAGGGGCCTATGATAATTATTGCAGGAGCTGGTTCGGGCAAAACTCGTGTGTTGACTATTAGAATTGCGTATTTGATGCATCAGGGAGTTGATGCATTTAGTATTTTGTCACTAACTTTTACCAATAAAGCGGCACGCGAAATGAAAAAGCGTATCTCTGATATTGTAGGCGCGGGCGAAGCTAAAAATCTTTGGATGGGGACATTTCACTCAGTGTTTGCTCGAATATTACGCTCAGAGGCTGAACATTTAGGCTATCCATCGAACTTTACCATTTATGATTCCCAAGATTCACTTCGTGCAATTTCTGGAATTATCAAAGAGATGCAGTTGGATAGAGATGTTTACAAACCGAAACAGGTTTTAAGCCGAATTTCCAATTTTAAAAATAGTTTGATTACTGTAAAAGCATATTTTAATGATCCTGATTTGCAGGAAGCAGACGCAATGTCTAAGAAACCTCGCATGGGCGAAATCTATCAGAATTACGTAGATCGTTGTTTCAAATCAGGAGCGATGGATTTTGACGATTTGTTATTGAAAACTAACGAACTTCTAACGCGTTTTCCTGAGGTATTGGCTAAATATCAAAACCGTTTTCGCTATATATTAGTAGATGAGTACCAAGATACCAATCACTCTCAGTATTTAATTGTCCGGGCTTTGTCTGATAAGTTCCAAAATATTTGTGTGGTAGGTGATGATGCGCAAAGTATTTATGCTTTCCGTGGTGCTAATATTAATAATATTTTGAATTTTCAGAAGGATTATGAAGGCGTAAAAACATATCGATTAGAACAGAATTACCGTTCGACAAAAAATATTGTGGAAGCGGCAAATACTATTATTGATAAGAATAAAGTAAAACTAGATAAAGTCGTTTGGACAGCCAATGATTTTGGCGCTAAAATTAAAGTGCACCGCAGTATAACAGATAATGAAGAGGGTCGTTTTGTGGCGAGCACTATTTGGGAACAAAAAATGCAAAATCAGTTGCATAATGGCGCTTTTGCTATTTTATATCGCACCAATGCGCAATCTCGTGCAATGGAAGATGCTTTACGCAAACGAGATATTCCGTATCGCATTTATGGTGGACTTTCATTTTATCAAAGAAAAGAAGTTAAGGATGTATTGTGTTATTTGCGATTAGTAATTAATCCAAAAGATGAGGAAGCATTAATGCGCGTCATTAATTATCCGGCTCGTGGAATTGGAAATACAACCATAGAAAAATTAACAATTGCCGCTAATCATTACAAACGATCTATGTTTGAAGTGATGCAAAATATCGAACGTATCGATTTAAAACTGAATGCAGGTACTAAACAGAAACTATTGGATTTTGTAACAATGATTCAAAGTTTTCAAGCAATAAACGAAAATCAAGATGCATTTTATGTTGCTGATCATGTGGCAAAAAAAACAGGATTAGTGCAAGAATTAAAGAAAGATGCCACGCCTGAGGGAATGGGGAAAATTCAAAATATTGAAGAATTACTAAATGGTATAAAGGATTTCACTGAAGGGCAAGTTGAAGTGGATGGCGCAAGAGGAGCGCTATCTGAGTTTATGGAAGATGTGGCATTAGCTACAGATTTAGACAAAGACACCAGTGACGAAGATCGTGTGGCATTGATGACAATTCACCTAGCAAAAGGATTAGAATTCCCTCATGTATTTGTGGTAGGAATGGAAGAAGATCTTTTTCCAAGTGCGATGAGTATGAGTACAAGAAGCGAATTAGAGGAAGAACGTCGCTTGTTTTATGTTGCGCTCACACGTGCAGAACATCAAGCGTATTTGACTTACGCTCAGTCCCGATATCGCTGGGGAAAATTAACAGATAGTGAGCCTTCGCGTTTTATTGAGGAAATAGACAGTCAATATTTAGAATATATTACGCCGCCAGAAAACAACTATCGCTATAAACCAATGATTGATAGTGATATTTTTGGAGATGTCGATAAATCTAAATTACGTTTAGCAAAACCAGTAGGAGGAACACCACCCAGTACCACAACCACTGACGGCGGTTCACAATCTAATGTTTCTATTCGTAAATTAAAACCTGTGTCCACAAATGCAGTTTCTGGTAATGCTAATTTATTTGATAATAACTTAACTGCTGGAAATATTGTCATGCACGAGCGTTTTGGCAAAGGTCAAGTCATAAATCTTGAAGGAGTAGGCGCCGATAAAAAAGCAGAAATCAAATTTGAAGTTGGCGGTATTAAAAAATTATTACTGCGATTTGCAAAATTGGACATCATTGGATAGTACTCAGTAAATAGTGCTTAGTTTACAATTTTAGTTTCAAATCAAGAAATCAAAAATCGTTAATCAAAAATCAAAAATCTTATGGCTCATTTTATAAAAATATACGAGGATAAACCTAACGAAGCGGCTATAGCTAAAGTAGTTAAGGTTTTAAGAGACGGTGGATTAATTATTTACCCAACAGATACTGTTTATGGGTTAGGCTGTGATATAACCAATACAAAAGCGCTGGAACGAATCGCCAAGATAAAAGGAATTAAGCTAGAAAAAGCACATTTCTCTTTTATATGTAATGATCTTAGCAATATATCTGATTATGTAAGACAAATTGATACAACTACTTTTAAGATATTAAAAAGAGCTTTGCCAGGGCCATACACTTTTATTTTGCCAGGAAATAACAATTTACCTAAGGAATTTAAAAAGAAAACAACCGTGGGTATTAGAGTGCCTAATAACGCTATTGCTTTAGAAATTGTCAAAATTTTAGGAAATCCTATTGTTTCTACTTCAATACGTGATGATGATGATGTAATTGAATATACAACTGATCCTGAACTTATTTTCGAAAAATGGCAAAACCTTGTTGACTTAGTTATCGATGGTGGTTATGGTGATAATGTAGCTTCTACTATTATTGATCTATCAGGTGATGAACCTATAGTGGTTAGAGAAGGAAAAGGGAGTTTGGATATATTGTAAAAAATGAAATAAGTTGGCAGGATTTTTGACACTTTAAAAATATTTGTCTATGTTTGTAATGATACTTAGTGAGAAAAAAATAGCATGCTATTCTTAATTATATTTAATTGGTTGTTAAAGAAAAATTGAGAATACATAAAAGCAGGCCAAATGGCCTGCTTTTTTTGTACTTTATGCAAAAAGTTTTGAGCAAATAATTATATCTATATTGCCATTAGTATATATAAGTTTTAATAATAATCCACTATTTGTAAACCAAGTGAATAAAAGCTATAGAATTATAATTTCACAATTTTAATAAATTTAAAAATTATATTTAATTGTGTACATTGTCAAGATCAAAGCTACATTTATCTGATGACATTAATTTAATAAACATCTTAGAAAACAATTTTTGCAATTAAACAAAAAAAGCACCTCATTTCTGAGACGCTTTTTATTTATAAAAACAAAGACTAAGGACTAATCACTTAAAAACTTACTTTGTTTGTTTTTTCATTTCTTTTTCAACCATTTCGTAAAACTGATCGATTTTAGGCAATACAATTATACGTGTTCTTCTGTTACGTGATCTATTTTCAGCTGTATCATTCGCAACTAAAGGTACATAAGAGCTTCTTCCTGCAGCAATCAATTGCTCTGGTTTAACACCTAGTTGATTTGTTAATACACGAATGATAGAAGTAGAACGTTTAACACTTAAATCCCAGTTATCCATAATAATTCCAGAACCATTGTAAGGTACATTATCAGTATGTCCTTCAACCATACATTCAAAATCAGGTTTGTCATTTACTACTTTCGCCACTTTAGCTAAAACACCTTTAGCTTTGTCACTCACATCATAACTTCCAGTTTTAAATAATAATTTGTCTGCAATAGAAATAAAAACTACTCCTTTTTCAACATTTATTTCAATATCTGGATCAGACATTCCAACTGCTCTTTTTAAACTAGTAACAACAGCAAGAGTTACACTATCTTTTTTAGTCAAAGCATCTTGCATTCTGCTTATTTTTAAATCTTTCTCTCTTATTGATTCTAAAGCTTTCTCAACATTTTGAGCTCCTTTAGCTGTCAATATTGTCATATCTTTGGATGTAGTAATCAAGTTTTCATTGTATTCTTTTAAACCGTCAACTCTAGCTAATAGTCCCGCTTTTTCCTCTAAACAAGCATTTAACTTTACCGTAGCAGTATTTAATAAATCTTGAGTTTCTTTGTTTCTAGATTCTAAATCCGTGTATTTCTTTTTAGAAACACATGAAGTAAGAAGAGCCATTACTGATAAGGCCATTACTATTTTTTTCATAATTTTTGTAAATTTAGATTAAAGTGTTAATCGCAAATTTATGATTTAATTCTTATTAATTTCTAAATAAATCGTTAAATACTCTAATTTTGTTAACATAATAAGCGTACACAATACTTTTCACATGATAATAGTTGAGTTTCTGAGCCTTATCTCTTTTTTTATAATAAATTCTAAAAAAACCATAAAATGACCAATGAGCTTTTAAAATAGCTAAAAAATGTTTTGGTTTTCCTTGTACCAAAAATTGTAATGCTGCGACACCATCTAAAATCATTCGAATGAAAAGAATCTTAAATAATTGCCTATCGGGAAGATTTTTGGTGAGCATCAATAATGAATTTCTAAAATTCAAAAATGTCTTTGTCGGATTTCCTTGTTGTAAAGTAGCGCCGCCAACATGGTAAACCACACTGTTTGAATTATACTTTATGCGGTAGCCTTGATTGATGGCACGCCAGCATAAATCTATTTCTTCTTGATGTGCAAAAAATTCACCATCAAAACCATTTAATTTTTTGTACACTTCACTTCTAATAAAAAAACAAGCACCTGAAGCCCAAAATATTGTTGATTCATCATTATATTGGCCTTGATCTTTCTCTAAACTGTCAAATATTCGGCCGCGACAAAAAGGATATCCAAACGCATCGATAAAACCTCCGGCCGCGCCAGCATATTCAAAATAATCTTTGCGATTATAATCTAAAATTTTAGGTTGTATAATCGCCGTTTCTGGTTGGTTTTCAAAAGTTTTTATAATTGGCTGTAGCCAATTTTCTGTCACTTCTATATCTGAATTTACCAATGCATATAGGTCAGCGTTAACACTTTTTAAGGCTTCATTATAACCCCCGGCAAAACCTAAATTACTTTCATTTATTATAACTTTTACAGCAGGAAAAAATGTTTTAAGATAGGAGATAGAATCGTCTGTCGAAGCATTATCAGCAATATAAATGGATGCCTCAGGTGAATATTTAGCTATCGAAGGTAGAAACTTTTCCAGCAATAGCATTCCATTCCAATTTAATATAACAACTGCTATTTTCATGTAAAAATGTAATTAACGGATCTGATAGAGCGGCAAATTAATAAGAAAATTATATTTCTCATTTTCATAATCCATTTGGCAAAAGTAATGATTCAATCCGTTAGTTACCATTAAATATTGAGCTTTCATCGTCATATTGTAACGCGCTATTTGATCAAAAGTGAGTTGAGAAATTTTAATTTCAGGAGCTTTGCATTCCACTAATATGAAAATAGAACCATCAGAATTATATACAACAATATCATATCTTTTGCGTAAGCCATTGACTCTTAAAACTTTTTCAACATTAATCAAAGATTTTGGATATTTTTTTTCCTCTATTAAAAACTGAACCACATGCTGTCTCACCCATTCCTCTGGGGTAAGGATTATAAATTTTTTCCTTATTTCATCAAAAATAGAGACTTTATTTTCGCTATTTTTGAATCGAAATAGATAAGGTGGAAAATTGAGATGCCGCATATAGCAAATGTATTAAATAAGTTTAAAGATTATAGTTTTCAATTTTAAAGTTGAAAATTGTATTTAAAATATCATAAAAATCGATGGACGAATTCTTAAAAATTGTAAATGACATTAAAGCAGGTAATATAAAGCCAATCTATTTTTTGATGGGAGAAGAGCCTTATTACATTGATAAGTTATCTGATTATATTGAGAAAAATATTCTTTCGGAGGAGGAGAAGGGATTTAATCAAACAGTTTTATACGGTCGAGATGTTACAATTGAAGACATAATAGCTACTGCTAAACGTTATCCTATGATGGCCGAGCGCCAAGTTGTAATCGTTAAAGAAGCTCAAGATTTAATAAAAACGATAGAAAAATTGGAAAGTTATGCTGATAATCCTATGCCTTCAACGGTTTTAGTTTTTTGTTACAAATACAAAACGCTTGATAAAAGAAAGAAAGTCACAAAAAACATAGCCAAAAATGGGGTAGTATATGAAAGTAAAAAACTATACGAAAATCAAGTTGGTGAGTGGATCAAGCGAGTTTTAGCTGGAAAGAAATACACTATTGAACCAAAAGCCACTGCAATGTTAGTGGAGTTTTTAGGAACAGATTTGAGCAAAATTAATAATGAACTTGAAAAATTACAAATCGTATTAGCTGTTGGTAGTAGTATAACACCAAAAGATATTGAAGAAAATATAGGATTTAGCAAAGACTTTAATGTTTTTGAATTGCGAAAATCACTTGGTGAACGAAATCAATTAAAAGCATATACCATTGCGGAAAATTTTGCACAAAATCCTAAAGATAATCCTATGGTTGTAACGACAAGTTTAGTGTTTGGTTTTTTTATCCAACTATTAAAATACCATGGATTAAAAGATAAAAATCCTAAAAATGTTGCTTCAGTTTTAGGTATAAATCCATTTTTTCTAAAAGAGTATGACCTTGCTTTAAAAAATTATCCAATGAAAAAAGTAAGTCAAATTATTGCTGCACTTAGAGATATTGATGTAAAAAGTAAAGGTGTGGGTGCCAATGCACTTTCACAATCTGATCTATTACGAGAAATGCTTTATAAAATATTTAATTAAAGGGTAAAAATTACCGACATTTGCATTTACTAAAAAATCCAATAATATGGGAATGAATAAGAATACCATTTTAGGCTGGGCGACATTAATCATGATATTAATGGGATTACTGCTTATTGGCTTAGGTGCTTTCCGATATCGAGATGTTTCTGGTTGGGGTTTTGCCGCTGTTGGTGTTGGCTTTTTAGCCAATGCATGGGTATTTAGTTCGCTCAAGGGCCGACTATAAAATATGAATTCAATTAATAATAGTAAAATTTAAAAACAATAATAATGGCAGACGATAAGAAAGTGATATTCTCAATGTCCAAATTGAGCAAGACATATCAAGGTGCTGATAAACCAGTACTTAAAAATATATATTTGAGTTTCTTTTACGGAGCTAAAATTGGAATTTTGGGTTTAAATGGTTCTGGAAAATCATCTTTACTAAAAATTATAGCGGGTGTTGACAAAAATTATCAAGGTGATGTTGTTTTTGCACCTAATTATACAGTAGGCTATTTAGAGCAAGAACCTATACTAGATGATTCTAAAACAGTTATTGAAATCGTGCGAGAAGGAGTTGCTGAAACGATGGCAGTTTTAGAAGAATATAATAAAATCAACGATTCATTTGGTCTCGAAGAAAACTATTCTGATCCAGATAAAATGGATAAGTTAATGGATCGTCAAGCTACTTTACAGGACAAAATTGACGCTCTTGGTGCTTGGGAAATTGATACTAAATTAGAAATTGCCATGGATGCTTTGCGCACTCCTGAAGGTGATACTCCAATAAAAAACTTATCAGGTGGAGAGCGTCGTCGCGTAGCATTATGTAGATTGCTATTACAACAACCTGATGTTTTATTATTGGATGAGCCTACGAATCACTTGGATGCCGAAAGCGTTTTATGGTTAGAACAGCATTTAGCGCAATACGCTGGAACTGTAATTGCCGTAACGCACGATAGATATTTCTTAGATAATGTGGCTGGCTGGATTCTCGAATTAGACAGAGGTGAAGGTATTCCTTGGAAAGGTAACTACAGTTCTTGGTTAGATCAAAAATCAAGCAGAATGGCACTTGAAGAAAAAGTAGCTTCAAAACGTAGAAAAAACTTAGAACGAGAGCTGGACTGGGTTCGTCAGGGTGCTAAAGGTCGCCAAACCAAACAAAAAGCACGTTTGCAAAATTATGATAAGCTTTTAAACGAAGATCAAAAACAACTAGATGAAAATCTGGAAATTTACATTCCAAATGGTCCACGTTTAGGGACTAATGTAATTGAAGCTAAAAATGTTGCTAAAGGTTTTGGAGATAAATTATTATATGATAATTTAAATTTTACTTTGCCACAAGCGGGAATTGTTGGAATCATCGGGCCTAATGGAGCTGGTAAATCAACTATTTTTAAAATGATAATGGGTGAAGAGAAGCCTGATTCTGGTGAATTTTCAATTGGTGACACTGTAAAAATCGCATACGTCGATCAAGCACATTCCAATATAAATCCTGACAAGTCAATTTGGGAGAATTTTGCTGATGGCCAAGAACTTATTATGATGGGAGGAAAGCAAGTAAACTCAAGAGCTTATTTATCACGATTTAATTTTGGTGGAGGAGAGCAAAACAAGAAAGTATCTGCGCTTTCTGGTGGAGAACGCAATCGCTTGCACCTTGCAATGACTTTGAAAGAAGAAGGAAACGTTTTGTTACTGGATGAGCCTACAAATGATTTAGATATAAATACATTACGCGCGCTGGAGGAAGGCTTAGAGAGTTTTGCTGGTTGTGCGGTGGTAATTTCTCATGATCGATGGTTCTTAGATAGAATATGTACTCATATTTTAGCCTTTGAAGGAAACTCCGAAGTATATTGCTTTGAAGGCGGTTTCTCTGAATACGAAGAAAACAAAAAGAAACGCTTAGGTGGTGATTTAACCCCAAAAAGATTGAAATACAGAAAATTAATTAGAAGTTAATTTTCTATTGCTTTTGAAAAGTAAAAGAGGATGTCCAGTTATGGTCATCCTCTTTTTTTGCGTTATTTTTTTATTTTTTTATCAGTATTCATCATAATAAAAACTGTGGCAACAAGTCCCACAATAACTAATCCAAAAACGACAACCATTATAAAAGTTCCGTTATCCATTGTAAAAAGTGTAGTGTCTTTCATATTTAATTCCATTTTAAGATTGAACAAATATAAACTTGTTACTTTTTATAAGATATGATATTTATCATAAGTCATAGTTTTAGACTAAAAATTTATCTTGTAATTCTGGAGTTGGAATCATACAATTGTCTTTTTTTCCGTACCATTTGTATCTGTTTCGTGCTATATAGTCATATATAGAATTGTTAAAAGAAACGGGTAAAATAGAGAATAAAGACACAAAATAAAAGATACCACCTAAGTCTTTTGTAATTTCTAATGCTGCTTCGGATTTATAAAAGTAGGCAAAACCAGGCTGATAAAGAATAATGCTATCTGTTTTTTGAGTATCAATTCCAAGATGTTTAATTACTCTCTGACCTAAATCAGACTGTAAAGCGACAAATCTAAACATGTCTTTTTTATCGTGCTTAATTATCAACTGAACCGCAGAATCACAAAGATTGCAAACGCCATCAAATAGTATTATTTTTTTGTCCTTTGGTAATTTTTCCATTTTTTTTATTTTACAAACTATTATTAAGTTGTTATCGCTAACAATTTAGCTATTTCACCCCTCTGTCATTGCGAGGAAGAAAGCAATCTTATTATGTTGCTCACTTATGTTGCTTGCGTTACTCGGTCAAAATTGTTGTTCAATGTTCTAACTCAATTTAATTGCTAATTTTTATTGCTCGATTAGCGTTTATCGTACTGCGATTGCTTCGTTGCTCACAAAGACGGTATGAGGTGTTTACAGTAATGCGAATCTTTCCTCCTAATGGCATTAGTGCGTCATTATGTCTTTTATCTCGTCAAACAAATCCTTCCAAATAGGATTCAGCGAACGTATTAAATTATTTTTAGACCCCTTGAAGCTGCTTTTATTTGTTTCTCTCTTGCAATAGCATCACCGATATATTGAAATTGCTCAAAGTAAACTAAAATATTCACATTATCTCGCAAAAAACGATTTTGGATTTCTAGTTTCTTTGTGTTCCATAATTCTTCGCGGCAAGTTGGATGTGACACTTGTGTAAACTACGGTTTAGTATTTATTTATGATGAAGTAAATAAATCCAGATTTCATTATTTTTATTTTAGAGGTTTATTGTGAAGTAATATAATATGTTAGTTAGTTGTGTTATTTATTGATAATGCTTTTTGTTATGTTCATTAGCTGATTTGCTCATCTGGGGTTTATTTTATTGCAATTACTTAGTTCCTCGCCATGACTGCGTGAGGAACTATTAAACGCAATAAATAAAACTACTTCTTACCAGCTTCTACAAACTCTAACGCTTCTAAACTTACTTTGGAAGTAAAAACACCATAATTAACTGTTGCTTTAGTTTTTTCAATACTATCAATAGTTCCAACAGCTTTACCGTCAAACATTCGTACGCGATCGCCAACTTTTAATATTGGTTTTGGTTTTTCAATAACCACTTTTAATTTTTTTTCTTTTTTCTCTTTTCTAATTTCTTCAACCTGGACAGTTACTTCTTCAATTATTTCTTTCTTCTTTTCAATGATTGCTTTTGTTTCTTTTGCCGTAGCTTTTCTACGTTTAGAATTTTCAATTTCAATTATCTTTAAGAATTCGCCTAGCAGTTCTTTTTTATTTTTATTGTTAAAATACTTTTCTGAAATATCTTCAATTTTTTGACCAATGTAAATCGTTTTCTGATTGCTATCGTACAGCTCTTGGTAGCTCTCCAGTTTTTGTTTTATTTTCACATTAATAGTTTCCATTTTCTTGCCTTCTTCACGTGCTTTTGACTCTTCTTCTTTAAGTGTTTGAGATGTTTTTTCAAGTTTTGAACGCTCTTTTTGAAGTGTAGCAATGGTTTTGTCAAATCGCACTTTTCCAACTTCAATTTTCTTTTTGGCGCGGTTAATTAAACTGAACGGAATACCGTTTTTTAAAGCTACTTCAAATGTAAATGAACTTCCTGCTTGACCCAAAACTAATTTATATAAAGGTTCTAATGTTTTCTCATCAAATAACATATTGGCATTAGTAGCAAAAGGGAGTTCGTTTGCTAAAATTTTTAAGTTTGAATAATGCGTTGTTATGATTCCAAAAGCTTCTCTATGATAAAATTCTTCTAAGAAAATTTCAGCAAGAGCACCACCCAATTCAGGATCTGATCCTGTACCGAATTCATCTATTAAAAACATCGTTTTACTATTACACTTTTTTAGAAAATAGTTCATGTTTTTTAACCGGTAACTGTACGTACTTAAATGGTTTTCTATCGATTGGTTGTCACCAATATCAGTAAGAATTCGATCAAATAAGAACGTTTCACTGCGCTCGTGCACTGGAATTAGCATGCCTGACTGTAACATTAATTGCAATAATCCGACGGTTTTTAACGATATAGTTTTTCCTCCTGCATTAGGACCAGAAATCACAATAATGCGGTTTTCTTGATCTAATTCAATTGTTTGTGGGTGCGTAATTTCATTTTTTTCTTTGTTATTTAAAAACAAAATAGGATGAAAGGCATCTCTAAAATAGACACGACGATTTTCAGTTATGGTTGGCAAAATTCCATTAATTTTATTGGCATATTTCGCTTTAGCAGCAATAACGTCAATGTCACTCAAAAAATCTTGATATTGAATAAGTAGAGGTAAAAAAGGTCGAATACTATTGGTCAATTGCTTTAATATTCGTGTAATTTCCTCTTTTTCCTCATATTCTAAATTGCTCAGTTCTCGTGAATAATTTAACGTAGCTTCGGGCTCGATATAAGCAATGCTGCCCGTTTTAGAACTTCCCATTATGGATCCTTTAACTTTCCTGCGGTACATTGATAGCACTGCTAATACTCGACGGTTTTGTACAAAACTTTCCTTGATATCATCTAAATATCCCAAGGCATTGTACTGCGTAAGCGCAGTTCCAAAGCTTTGATTCACTTTTCCTCGTACGCTATTCATATTCCTACGAGTATTTAATAAATCAGGCGATGCATTGTCTTTTATCTCTCCATATTTATCAACAATATCGTCAATCATTAATACAATATCTTTGGTAAATTCAACTTTTAAAGCTCTATAATAAAGATTTGGATAATAATCTTCAAATTTTTTAAAATAAGTTAAGAGAAAATTTACAGAGGAAGAAAGTGATGCGATTTTCCTAAAACTTCCCACTTCAAGAAAGCTGTCTTCAATTGCTAAAAATCGAATCTCGTGACTTATTGCATCAAAGCCATGATTAGGAATAGCATTATTATTTTGAAATGAAGACAAATATTCTGATGTTTGCATCAGTGCTTTCATCAAAGTTTCTTTATCTTTAAACGGAATTATTTCTAATGCTTTTTGTTTTCCAATGTCAGTATTGCAAATTGTCGAAAGTGTTTCGAGAACGGTTGGAAATTGTAAATCTTGTAGCGTCTTTTCGGTAATGGATATCATTTATCTTTGTAAATCTTTTTGTAGCAAAAATAGTTAATAGTTAAGACTATTTAACAGTCCTTCACAAAGAATTACGGATTGTTTATTTGGTAGATTATAGTTTTTAATAGAACGGACAATAAAGATTAAATAAATTCTTGTCTAACTTTGTAAGAAAAAGAAAATTATGCAATTAAACCTCAATCTCACTTGGAAAACAGTTTTATCAGATGAAATTGAAAAGCCCTATTTCCAAAATTTGATGGAACAAATTGAGCAAGAATATAATGCTAACATTTGCTATCCTGCTAAAGAGCTTATTTTTGCTGCATTGAATTCTTGTAATTTTGCTGATATTAAAGTTGTTATTATCGGACAAGATCCATATCACGGCGCTGATGAAGCTAATGGTTTGTGTTTTTCTGTGAATAATGGAATTAAAATCCCACCGTCGTTGCGTAATATATTTCGAGAAATAGGTGCGGATTTAAACACTACTTTTTCACCAACATCCGGAAATTTAGACACTTGGGCACAGCAAGGAGTATTGTTATTAAATGCATCTCTTACGGTTAAGAAAGATGCTGCCAATAGTCACAAACATATAAAATGGAATATTTTTACAGACGCTATAATTCAAAAAATTTCAAATGAAAAAGAAAATATTGTTTTTTTACTTTGGGGAAATTTTGCACATAAAAAAGGATTAAAGATCGATCGTAGAAAACATTTAATACTTGAAAGTGGTCATCCTTCGCCATTAAGTGCTAATCAAGGAAAGTGGTTTGGAAACAAGCACTTTAGTAAAACAAATGATTATTTGCATCAAAATAATATTGAAACTATTGATTGGGAATCCGTAAAATGAGTTGGGTTTAAATAGTTTTTTTACTCGAAGGTTTTGGGTGAGTAATTCAAGTGGAGCTCTTTTTTTAGAGGCTGAAAAGCCTTTAAAAAAAAGCGGTAACGGATAGCACGACCCGACCCCGATAGCTATCGGGGTTTTGGAGGGTCACGCCCGACATAAATTAAATCTGATTTTAAGCTATTATTTTTTAATAATATCTTCTAATACCGCTCTGTCAGAATAGTTGATAACTTTCAATACAATCTCTTGGTCTTTGATTGTTTTGCCTTCTATGATATAAAGTTTGCCTTTTTTAAATTCAGTATTACTTTTATCAAAATCAACATCCCCATATTGTAAAGAGTTTTTTATATCAGCAGTATCAATCCATTTTTCTGCTAAAATTAATGATGCTTTATCAGAGTAATAAAAAGGTTTATTTCTTAAATCATTTAAAACTCTTGAGTTTGGAAAATAATTACAGCGAGTATCTTTTCCGCTAAAAATCATTGCTACAAAGAATAGTCCAATAACTAAACCCACTAAATAATAAGCAAAACGATGGAAAAATTTCATGAATTTAATTTTTTGCAAAGGTAGCAGAAAGTTTTCTTAAAAAACTAATAAATTAATATCGTTGTTGGGTAAATCAAACCATTCGCCAATTGCGCTATTAGTAAGAATTCCATGATACATATAGATTCCATTTTTTAAACCTTTGTCAAATCGTATTGCAGTTTCAATTCCTCCTTGGTTAGCAATATGCATCAAGTAAGGAGAAATGATATTACTTATAGACAGTGAAGCTGTTTTTGAATAACGCGAGGGAATATTAGGAACGCAATAATGCACCACATTATTTTTAATAAATGTTGGATTTTCATGTGAAGTCACCTCTGATGTTTCAAAACAACCTCCGGTATCGATACTCACATCCACGATTACGGCGCCATGTTTCATGTGTTCCACCATGGTTTCTGTGACAATAACTGGACATCGATCTACACCACGCATTGCCCCAATGGCAACATCGCAGCGTCTCAACGCTTTTAATAATGCTTTAGGTTGAATGGTGGAAGTAAAAATTCGCTGGTTTAAATTATTTTGTAAGCGACGCAGTTTAGTAATTGAATTGTCAAAAACTTTTACACTTGCGCCAAGTCCGATAGCAGTTTTTGCGGCAAACTCGCCCACAGTTCCCGCTCCTAATATTACAACATCAGTAGGAGGAACTCCTGTGATATTTCCAAATAATAGACCTTTTCCAAAATCATTTGTTATCATCAACTCAGCAGCAATAAGAACAGAGGCTGTTCCTGCAATTTCACTTAGTGATTTTACTGCTGGATAAGAACCATCTTCATCTTTTATATATTCAAAAGCTATAGCTGTAATTTTCTTTTTAGCTAAAGCTTCAAAATAACATTTTTTGCGTGTTTTTATCTGAATTGCTGAAATTAAAATGGTTTTGGAATTCATCATTTCAATTTCAGCTGTTGTTGCTGGTTCCACTTTTAAAATCATTGGACAACTAAAAACTTTTTTAGTATCATTTGTTATTTCCGCTCCAGCTTCAGTATATTCTTTATCTGAATAGCTCGAACTTAAACCTGCGCCAGCCTCAATCATTACCCGATGTCCGTGATAAGTTAAAGAATTTACAGCATCGGGAGTCAGGCATATTCTGCGTTCTTGATGACTAATTTCCTTGGGAATTCCAATGAATAGATCACTTTTTTTTCTAGCTACTTCAAGTTTTTCTTCCTGAGGTAATAGTTGTTGCTTGGTAAAAGGAGTATTAGTTATAGACATTAGGTTCTAATTTAAGGCACAATTTACATAAAAGTTTTTAATAATAGGAAATGAGATTTTATGCTGGGAAGCTTTCTATATACATTGTATTTAATTCAAGCTCCATTTTGATATCGGCTCTTTCATAAACGCCTGATTCAAGCTGTACTTCAACAAAGCCAAATTTCTCATATAGATATAGTGCCGTTTTTAAACTTCTATTGGAATATAATAGCAGCTTTTTTATTTTTTTCTCTGTGGCGAAAGCCAAACAATGAAGTAACATATTTCTAGCAATTCCCTTTCCTTGAGCGGAAGCAGTAACAGCCATTTTGTTTAGTTCAAATGTGGATTCATCAATTTTTAATAATGAATATGTTCCTACTATTTCTTCTTCATATTTTGCATAAAAAATAAAACCTCCTTTATCTATAATTTCGTTTTGCGGATTTGATAAAACAATTTTATCTTTAGGTTCTACTTTAAAATACTTTTCTAGCCATTCTAAATTCAATATTTTAATGTGATCTTTCAGTTCAATTGTGAAAGGAATAATCTCGACTTTCTTTTCTATGCTCATAAACACTAATAACTAATTTAATTTTAAAAGACGATTACCATCTGCTAGTAACGAAATTTTAACCACTGAATGAGATTCAGGAATCAAGTTTGGAATTTTTTCTGCCCATTCAATAAAACACCAATTTGCAGAGTATAAATATTCGTCAATTCCCATATCTAATGCTTCACTTTCTTTGTTTAACCTATAAAAATCAAAGTGGTAAATGATTTGATTTGATGCAGTTTCATATTCATTTACTAATGAAAAAGTTGGACTACTTGTAGAACCCACAACGCCAAGACTTTTGCATAATTGCTTTATCAAAGTTGTTTTACCAACTCCCATTTCGCCATGAAAAAGAATTACTTTATGCGGATTATTAGCCAATATGTTTTGTGCAACTTCTTCTATTTGTTGCAATGAAAAATTGATTTCCATGTTTTATTATTCTTGATGCTTTTGTATTTTACTGTTTTGAAAATCTACCCTGTTTGGACTTTAAATTTTTAATTTACTTTGGACTAAAAACAAGAAATGGAATAATCATTTCCTCTAATGAGATTCCGCCATGTTGGTATGTATTTTTATAATAACTTGCGTAATGATTGTAGTTATTAACGTAAGCCAGAAATAGATCATTTTTTGCAAAAATAAAAGAACTACTCATATTTATAGAGGGTAACCCAATTTTTTTTGGATCTTTTTCAGCATAGACATCCTTTTGTTCATAAGTTAGACTACGCCCTGTTTTATAACGCAAATTTAAACTAGTGTTTTTATCACCAACAACTTTTGATGGGTTTTTTACATTAATTGTTCCATGATCAGTGGTCAAAATCAACTTGAATCCCATTTTTTGAGCTTGTTGAATAATTTCTAATAGTGGTGAATTTTTAAACCAACTCAGCGTTAACGAGCGATAGGCTTTATCATCAGATGCTAATTCTTTGACTACGTCCATTTCAGTTTTAGCATGTGATAGCATGTCAACAAAATTATACACAACAGTAACTAAATCATTATTTTTTAGTGCTTTGAAACCTTCTACCAGCTTTTTTCCTCCCGCAAGATTTGTGATTTTAAAGTAGTCTTGTACAATGTTAAGCCCTAATCGTTTTAACTGAGCCGTTAAAAATTCAGCTTCATATAAATTTTTACCGCCTTCCTCGGGATCATTTTTCCAATATTGTGGAAACTGCTTTTCCATTTCAACAGGCAATAAACCAGAGAATATCGCATTTCTAGCATATTGCGTAGCCGTTGGTAAGATAGAATAATAAGGCACTTCTTTTTCAAGTTTATAATAATTGCCTACAACATTTTCAAAAGCCTTCCATTGATCGTACCTTAGATTATCAATTACTACAAATAAAATAGGCTTGTCTTTTTTCTTGAGTTCAGGAACTACTAATTCTTTAAATAGAGTGTGAGATTGAACGGGTTTATCTGCCTTTGGTGCAAACCAGTCTTCATAATTGCGTTCTATAAATTTACCAAATTGTGAATTTGCTTCTGCTTTTTGAGATTCGAGAATCTCAACCATGCTTTGATCGTCAATATTTTCTAATTCCAATTCCCAAAAAATCAATTTTTTATACATTTCAATCCAGTCTTCGTATGAGTTGACCTGAGCCATTTCCATCGTGATTTTTCGAAATTCTTTTTGGTAATCTAAAGTTGTTTTTTGTGAAATTAATCTAGAATGATCTAAATTTTTCTTTAGACTCAATAAAATCTGATTGGGGTTTACAGGTTTTATTAAATAGTCAGCGATTTTCGAACCTATGGCTTCTTCCATAATTAATTCCTCCTCGCTTTTTGTAATCATTATCATAGGAATTGAAGATTTCTTTTCCTTCATTTCTGATAAAGTTTCCAAGCCACTCATTCCTGGCATATTTTCATCCAAGAAAACAACATCAAAATTATTTTCTTCAAAGATAGCAATGGCATCGAGACCGTTATTACAAGTCGTAACTTCATAATTTTTCTTCTCTAAAAACAGTATATGAGGTTTTAAAAGATCAATTTCATCATCAACCCAAAGTATTTTTATTTTATCCATAATTAAAAGGAAATCGTTTATATTGCAGATTTAAAGTGCCAAATTACATTTTTTTGCTGCTTTTATCTACTAATATTATTATAATTTTTCACTTAGGTAAAATGATAAAAGTAAATAATTTAAATAGTTTTCATGAAGATTTTTAAAGTGTCTTTAACTAATTATGCAACATTAGAAACCTTAAAAATTAATAAAAATCTTAAATTTTAGTCAATATTTTGTAGCAATGCATTTACTTTAAAAATTATATAATTTACATCCAAAGAATAATAATTTAAATATTCATATTTAAGGGATTATTTGATATTCAATAGTGCCTTTAAACAAATCAGCAGTTTAGCAAAGAATTCTTATATTTGTTAATCTAAATAAAAATGTAGTGACTCAAATTAATAAGCTCAAGATATTTAATGATCCTATTTATGGTTTTATATCCATACCTAACGCCTTAATTTATGATTTAATTCAGCATCCTTATTTTCAGCGTTTGCGTCGAATTTCGCAAATGGGATTGTCCTATTTGGTTTATCCGGGCGCAAATCATACTCGTTTTCATCATGCATTAGGTTGCATGCATTTAATGCAAAAAGCAGTTGATGTATTGCGTTTTAAAGGAATATTAATTTCCTCAGAGGAGGAAAACGCATTATATATTGCCATTTTACTTCATGATATAGGTCATGGTCCGTTTTCACATGCGATGGAAAGAAGCATTGTTGAGGATGTTCATCATGAGGAAATATCACTTTTGTTTATGAATCAACTGAATATTGAATTCCAAGGACAATTAAGTTTAGCCATTCAAGTTTTTAAAGGTGATTATAATAGAAAATTC
This sequence comes from Flavobacterium sp. PL11, assembly GCF_035985025.1. Taxonomy (NCBI): domain Bacteria; kingdom Pseudomonadati; phylum Bacteroidota; class Flavobacteriia; order Flavobacteriales; family Flavobacteriaceae; genus Flavobacterium; species Flavobacterium sp. PL11. Next base: position 31,896 of record NZ_JAXCIA010000019.1, on the reverse strand, counting down.
ATGTTGCAGTTAATATCTAGTCAATTAGATATGGATCGAATGGATTATTTAAAACGAGATAGTTTTTACTCTGGAGTTGCTGAAGGAAATGTTAATTCAGAACGACTGATTCAAATGATGAATGTTGTGGATGACTATTTAGTAATTGAAGAAAAGGGCATTTACTCAGTAGAAAAGTTTTTGATGTCCCGCCGTTTGATGTATTGGCAAGTATATTTGCACAAAACAAATTTAGTAGCTGAATTGATTTTGATGAAAATCTTAAAACGTGCTAAAGAACTAACCTTAAAAGGAGTACTTCTTCCATGCAGTGAGCCATTATTATTTTTTATGCAAAATAAAGTAACTATCGAAACTTTTGATCCAAAAACTTTAGACCTTTTTGCACAGCTGGATGATTTTGATATCATTGGAGCATTAAAATCTTGGCAACGAAATGAAGATTTCATTTTATCGTCGTTAAGCAAAATGATTGTTAATAGAGATTTACTTAAAATTAAATTAACTAGCAAAAAAGTCGCTAGTGAAGAGTTACAACCATTAAAAGAGCGTTTTGCTGAGGAAAATCATATTTCATTAGTAGATGCAGGTTATTTTATTTTTAAAGGTAAAATTAAGAATCAAGCTTATAGCAAAGAAGTAGAGCCGATACGAATTTTAAGAAAAGACAACACAGTTGAAGATGTAATAGAGTCGTCAGATCAGCTGAATTTAAAATCATTATCTAAATCAGTAACGAAGTATTATATCTGTTTTCCAAAACAACTGTTAGAAATCGCTGTTTAAAATCTATTTTTTTATATTTTTGTCAAAATGAAACAAGTTAAAACTTTTTTTTTGAATAGCTACAGGATATTATTTATCAATACTCATCTTATATCTATGAAAAATACAATTCGATAAGATGAAATTTACAGCCGAGCAAATAGCGGGGATTTTAGCAGGAGAAGTTGTTGGTAATCCAATGGTGGAAGTTTTTAGATTGTCAAAAATCGAAGAAGGTGCTGCTGGTTCTCTTACTTTCTTATCAAATCCTAAATATTTAAACTACATATATACTACACAAGCGTCAGTTACAATAGTTAATGACACATTTTTCCCAGAAAACGCTGTCCACACCACACTAATAAAAGTACCTGATGCCTACGCGGCATTTTCAAAACTATTGGAATTTTATAACGAAGTCAAAAATAATAAAAGCGGAATTGAGCAGCCTTCATTCCTCTCTGCCACCGTGCAATATGGTGAGAATTTGTATTTAGGAAGCTTTAGTTATATCGGAGAGAATGTTATTATAGGTAACAATGTAAAAATTTATCCCAATTGCTTTGTAGGTGATAATGTTGTGATAGGCGATAACGTTACTTTTTTCGCTGGTGCAAAAATATATTCAGAATCAATTATAGGAAATAATTGTGTAATTCATTCCGGGTCAGTAGTCGGATCTGATGGTTTTGGCTTTGCGCCAAATCCAGATGGAACTTACACTAAAATACCCCAAATAGGAAATGTAATTATTGAAGATAATGTAGACATAGGTTCTTGCACTACAATTGATAGAGCAACAATGGGATCTACTATTATTAGGCAAGGAGTAAAGCTCGATAATCAGATTCAAATTGCTCACAATGTTGAAATTGGTGAAAATACCGTTATTGCTGCGCAAACTGGTATTGCTGGCTCGACTAAAATTGGTAAAAATGGAATGATTGGCGGACAAGTTGGAATTTCAGGACATTTAACTATTGGAAATAATGTTCGTATTCAAGCGCAATCAGGCGTAGGAAGAAATATAAAAGATAATGAAATCATACAAGGAAGTCCCGCATTTGGATATAATGATTTTAGCAAGTCATTTATTCATTTTAAAAACTTACCAAAGCTTGTAACAGAAATTACAGAATTAAAAAAACAAATATTAAACCAAAAAAATGGAAACAATGGTTAAACAGAAGACCATCAAAGCAGAAATCTCGTTAACTGGTGTTGGACTGCATACGGGTAAAGAAGTGAAAATGACCTTTAAGCCAGCTCCGGTAAACAATGGTTTTACTTTTGTTCGAGTCGATCTTGAAGGACATCCTATTATTGAAGCAGATGCAAATTATGTAGTCAATACACAAAGAGGAACTAATTTAGAAAAATTAGGAGTAAAAATTCAAACTCCTGAACATGTTTTAGCTGCCTTAGTAGGTTGTGATATTGATAATATAACAATTGAACTAAATGCTTCAGAACTTCCCATAATGGATGGTTCATCAAAATATTTTGTTGAAGCATTAGAAACGGCGGGAATTCAAGAACAAAATGCTAAGAGAAATGTGTATGTTGTAAAAGAAGTTATTTCATTTACAGATGAAGCTTCTGGAAGCGAAATTTTAGTGATGCCAAGTGATCATTTTTGTGTTACTACAATGGTAGATTTTGGTACAAAAATTTTAGGTACCCAAAATGCAAATATGAAGAGCATTGCTGATTTTAAAACTGAAATTGCTCAATCTAGAACATTTAGCTTTTTGCATGAATTAGAATTTCTTTTAGAAGAGGGTTTAATAAAAGGCGGTGATTTAAACAATGCTATTGTCTATGTTGATAAGGAAATATCCCCAGCAACAATGGAAAATTTAAAAGTTGCTTTTGGTAAGGATGAAATTACGGTAAAACCAAATGGAATATTAGACAATCTTACTTTACATTATCCTAATGAAGCTGCTCGACATAAACTGCTAGACGTGGTGGGAGATTTAGCATTAATTGGTACAAAAATACAAGGTAAAATAATAGCTAATAAACCGGGACATTTTGTAAATACACAATTTGCAAAGAAAATGGCTAAAATCATCAAAATTGAGCAAAGAAATTTTGTTCCTGTTTATGATTTAAATCTTGAACCATTGATGGATATTCATAAGATAATGTCGGTTCTTCCGCATAGACCTCCATTTTTATTCATTGATAGAATTATTGAAATGTCAGAAAGTCATGTGGTAGGGATGAAAAATGTTACTATGAATGAAAATTTCTTTGTAGGACATTTCCCTGAAGCGCCAGTTATGCCAGGAGTTTTAATAGTGGAAGCGATGGCTCAAACAGGAGGAATTTTAGTATTAAGCACCGTTCCAGATCCAGAAAATTATTTGACATACTTTATGAAAATAGATAATGTGAAGTTTAAGCAAAAGGTTTTACCTGGAGACACATTAATTTTTAAATGTGATCTAATAACTCCAATTAGAAGAGGAATTTGTCACATGCAAGCGAATGCTTACGCAAATGGAAGATTAGTTGCCGAAGCGGAATTAATGGCTCAAATTGCAAAAAAATAATAATTTTTGTTGATTTGATTAATCGATTATTCGATTAATCGGTTAAACATTTAATCGATTAAACAAAAAAAAATGAATCAACCACTTGCCTATGTGCATCCAGGCGCTAAAATAGCTAAAAACGTAGTTATTGAACCATTTACAACTATTCATAACAATGTAATTATTGGAGATGGAACGTGGATAGGTTCTAATGTAACCATAATGGAAGGCGCGCGAATTGGAAAAAATTGCAATATATTTCCAGGTGCAGTAATAGCAGCAGTTCCTCAGGATTTAAAATTTGGTGGCGAAGATTCTCTGGCTATCATTGGTGATAATTGTACTATTAGAGAATGCGTTACCATCAATAGAGGTACAGTAGCATCTGGTCAAACGACATTAGGAGACAATTGTCTTGTTATGGCTACGGCACATATTGCACACGATTGCCACATTGGTAACAATGTAATTATAGTAAATGGAGTGCTTTTAGGAGGTCATGTTACTGTGGGGAATTATGCAATCATTGGTGGATTATCAGCGGTTCATCAGTTTATAAGCATAGGCGATCACGCCATGATTTCTGGCGGTTCACTGTTGAGAAAAGATGTTCCTCCTTACACTAAAGCAGCAAAAGAGCCATTGTCGTATGTAGGTATTAATTCAGTGGGATTAAGAAGACGAGGTTTTACATTAGAAAAAATTAGAGAAATTCAGGGTATATACCGAATTTTATATCAAAAAAATTACAACACAACACAAGCTTTAGGAATTATTGAAGCAGAGATGGAAGCAACTCCAGAAAGAGATGAAATTATTGATTTCATTAGGAATTCATCGCGAGGTGTAATGAAAGGATACTCAGGTAATTACTAGAAAAAGTAATTGGCTACTGACACTTCTTTGTAAGCTAAAAAAAAAATAAAGAAATATAAATCGCTAGAAGTTTAAAGCTAATAGCCAAAACCAAATCATAAATGGCATCAACATCAGACATTAAAAACGGATTGTGTATTAAGTTCAATAATGACATATATAAAATTGTAGAATTCCTTCATGTAAAACCAGGAAAAGGACCTGCTTTTGTGAGAACAAAATTAAGAAGTCTAACTAATGGAAGAGTGTTAGACAATACCTTTTCTGCAGGACATAAAATTGAAGAGGTAAGAGTTGAAAACCATAAATTTCAGTTTTTATATCCTGAAGGTGATGAATTTCATTTTATGAATACAGAAACTTTCGAACAAATTACATTAAATAAAAATATTTTAGATTCGCCAGGATTATTAAAAGAAGGAGAAAATGTAATGATAAGTATTAATACAGAAACTGATTTGCCTCTTTCTGTAGATATGCCAGCTTCAGTAGTTCTTGAGGTCACTTATGCAGAGCCAGGAATTAAAGGAAACACGGCAACAAATGCAACAAAATCAGCAACAGTTGAAACCGGTGCAACTGTAAATGTTCCTTTATTTATAAATGAAGGTGACAAAATTAAAATTGACACTACTTCTGGAAATTATATGGAACGCGTAAAAGAGTAAGTAATTTGATAATTAGAAAATGTGATAATTTGATAATTTTCATATTTTCTAATTAAAACATTTTCTAATTAATATTATGAAATTTCCCAAAGTTTATTCTTTAGAACAAATTGCGATTATTATCGGATGTGATTATAGCGGTGATCGTAATTTCCCAGTAACAGGAATGAATGAAATTCATGTTGTTGAAGCAGGTGATATAGTTTTTGTAGATCATCCTAAGTACTATGATAAAGCCTTGCAATCAGCGGCTACCATTGTTTTAATAAATAAACAAGTCGATCGTCCTGAGGGTAAAGCTTTATTGATTTCAGATGATCCATTTAGAGATTTTAATAAGTTGACACAGTTTTTTAGACCGTTTCAATTTTCAAATGTTTCGATTGCTGCTTCTGCAAAAATAGGTGAGGGAACAATTATTCAGCCAAATTCTTTTATTGGAAATGAAGTTGTAATTGGCAAAAACTGTTTGATACATGCTAACGTATCCATTTACGACCATACCGTAATAGGTGATAATGTAGTTATTCATGCCGGTACAGTTTTAGGCGCCGACGCTTTTTACTATAAAAAAAGAGCAGAAGGTTATGATCAGTTACTTTCTGGAGGAAGGGTAATAATTAAGGATAATGTTGGAATAGGAGCACTTTGTACTATTGATAAAGGAGTTACAGGAGACACTATCATTGGCGAAGGTACAAAGATTGACAATCAAGTACATGTAGGACACGACACGGTGATAGGTAAGAAATGTTTGATCGCTTCTCAAACGGGTATTGCTGGTTGTGTGATAATTGAGGATGAAGTTACCATTTGGGGACAAGTGGGAACAACAAGTGGAATTACGATAGGCGCTAAGGCAGTAATCTTAGGTCAAACAGGAGTTACTAAATCTGTAGAAGGAGGAAAGTCTTATTTTGGTACACCAATTGAGGAATCAAGAGAAAAATTAAAACAGTTGGCCAATATCAAGAAAATACCAGAAATCTTAAATAAAATAAAATAATATGTCTGCTAAAGAAATTGTTAAAAAATTTTATAAGTCGGATGCCTTAATTGACGGTGAGGTATTAAAGGAATTTTTACATCCTGAAATAATTGTCGAATGGAACAGCAGTCGAGGATTTGTTGAACTTGATTACAAGGCTGTTTTAGAGTTATCAGGTGAATTAAGTAAAGCGTATGTTCGATCGAAAGTTCGCATTAGTCATATTGTTTGTGAAAATGATATGGTTTCTTTGCGATATTCACATTATGTCAAAACTATTGAAAATCCAAGAGAAGAGATGTTGTTAGCTCATTTTATGGTTATTTGGCAAATAAAAGACAATAAATTATTCCGAGGTTACCAAATGAGTCAATTGTCTTAATTTTATATCAAAAAACTAAATAGTGCATACCCATTTAGTGCTTACAATTTTATACTTTTGCGTGACGATTTAAAAACTACATAAAATAATATATCATGAGTGTTTTAGTTAATAAAGATTCCAAAATAATTGTTCAAGGTTTTACAGGAAGTGAAGGTACGTTTCATGCTTCTCAAATGATTGAGTATGGAACAAATGTTGTAGGTGGTGTAACTCCAGGAAAAGGAGGATCAACTCACCTTGACCGACCTGTTTTTAACACTGTAAAAGATGCTGTTGAGCAAGCGGGAGCTGATACAACTATTATATTTGTTCCACCAGCTTTTGCTGCTGATGCAATTATGGAAGCTGCAGATGCAGGTATTAAAGTGATTATCGCAATTACTGAGGGAATTCCTGTTGCTGATATGATAAAAGCAAACAGTTATGTTAAAGAAAGAAATGCAAGATTGATTGGACCAAACTGTCCAGGAATCATAACTCCAGGTGAAGCTAAAGTTGGAATTATGCCAGGTTTTGTTTTCAAGAAAGGTACAATTGGAATCGTTTCTAAATCAGGGACTTTGACATATGAAGCTGCTGATCAAGTAGTAAAACAAGGATTAGGAATTACAACAGCTATTGGTATTGGTGGCGATCCAATCATTGGAACAACTACTAAAGAAGCTGTTGAATTATTGATGAATGACCCTGAAACAGAGTGTATAGTTATGATCGGTGAAATAGGTGGGCAATTAGAAGCCGATGCTGCACATTGGATAAAAGCTGACGGAAACCGTAAGCCAGTTGTAGGTTTTATTGCAGGTGTTACCGCGCCTCCAGGACGTACAATGGGTCACGCAGGTGCAATTGTAGGTGGATCTGACGATACTGCTGAAGCTAAAAAACAAATCATGAGAGAATGTGGAATCCATGTTGTAGATTCTCCAGCTGAAATTGGTAAGAAAGTAAAAGAAGTATTGGGTTAAACCAAAATAGAGTAATTGAAAAAATACCTCGCGCTCTTGTGGGGTATTTTTATTAAAATACATTGTTAGATTATTCTTTCGAATAGTAAATAATTAATAAAACACTTTAAGCCTGTGCGCTTTTGTGATAAAATATAAAAAATATGTATAAGGAATTAAAAAAATTTAAAGTATCTAATCAGTTTTCATTTTCAACTGAAGACAGTTTAGCTGAAGTTTGTAACGCTTCTGAAGGATCAGGAGTATTTCTAGTTTATGCTGTTAGAGAGGAGAAGGAGTTAATCATGGTAGGTTCAACTGGCACGATTCAAAATGATGGAACTTTAAAAATTAAAAATGGTGGCTTGAAAGATAAAATTGTTGAAGGACATCAGTTTGCTAAAACAGCTAGAAAATTTTCGTGGCCAGCACAAATGAAAATTGAAGATATTTCTACTCTTGAGGTGGTGTGGTATGAAACTTTTAATGATCAAACTAAAGTAATTCCAACATTTATTGAAGGTCAAGTTTTACAAAATTTCTTAGATGAAAACGGTAGATTACCAAAATGGAACGTAGCATTTTAAATTATATTTACCTAAATTTAATACTTAAAAGGCTTTACTTTAGTAAAGCCTTTTTTTATGATATAAAGCGAAATTTTAAATTGTTTTACTGAAAAAAACATTACTTTTGTCGCCGTTATCACGAATCTCTTTGATGGAGATAGCAACCTGCAACAACAAGCAAGGTGCTAAAACGATAAGCCAAATCCTTTGGAAAAAATGTTGTTTTTATTCCTGTTTTGCTTTTTTGTTATTTGTGGTACTAAATTAATTTAGAAATTGATTATGACAACTAATGCAAAAAATAATGGTAATCCATTTGCTTTAATTCCATTACTTATTTTTATTGCCACTTTCTTAGGAATAGGTATTTGGCTCGATGATTTTTATGCCCTTCCTTCACCAATTGCCGTTTTAGTGGGTATCATTACTGCCTTTATACTTTTTAAATTTCCTATGGAGGAAAAAGTTAGCCTTTTGATAGCAGGTTGTGGAGAAAGTAAAATCATTACAATGTGTCTTATTTATTTACTAGCGGGAGCTTTTGCAGTAGTTAGTAAAGCTACTGGCGGGGTAGATGCTGTTGTTAGTCTAGGAATAAATAATATAGATGTAGCTTATTTTCCTCTAGGTATATTTTTAATTGCTGCATTTCTTTCTACAGCCACAGGTACTTCAGTGGGAGCAATAGTCGCTATTGGACCTATAGCCGTAAGTTTATCCGAAAGGAGTGGCCTTTCTTTACCTTTAATTTCTGGTGCGTTGTTAGGAGGATCTATGTTAGGCGATAATCTATCGATGATTTCCGATACGACAATTGCAGCCACGCAATCATTAGGCTGTAAATTAAAAGATAAATTCAAGATCAATTTGTTTATTGCATTGCCTGCTTCATTAATTACAATTATGGTGTTTTTTTATTTAGGCCTAAACTCTGAAATTGTAACGGTTGCTATTCCCACAACTTCTTTCAATTGGATTACTATAATTCCATATATATTAGTGATTGTATTAGCGGTGTCTGGCGTTAATGTTTTTTCAACTTTAATAATTGGAACTTTATTTGCAGGATTTATCGGGTTTTATCAAAATAATTTTAGTCTTTTGGAATTTACGCAAAAAATTTATGAAGGTTTTACCAGTATGACCGATATTTTTCTACTTTCTATGCTTACGGGCGGATTGGCTGCTATGGTTGATAAAGCTGGCGGGATTGATTATGTTTTAAATCAGATAAAAAAACGGATTAAAACTAAGAAATCTGCCCAAATGGGTATAGGTGCATTAGTTGGTTTAACTAATCTAGCAATTGCTAATAATACGGTATCCATTGTAGTTACAGGTTCAATTGCGAAAGAAATTAACGATGAATACAACCTAGATTCAAGAAAAACCGCTACAATTCTTGATATTTTTTCGTGTGTAATTCAGGGTATTCTGCCGTATGGAGCCCAAGTGCTTTTGATCTTAAGCTTTGCAAATGGTAAACTGACTTTTTTTGATTTACTTAACAATGCATGGTATCATTTATTCCTTCTTATTTTTACGTTAGTTGCGATTTACGCTAATTTTTGGGATAAATGGTTTGCTCGCATTTTTAAGAACTAAAGTGATTATGTCTGGCAATGTTAATAATTTCAAATTTTTTTTAAAAGGTATTTATTATATATTTGACAGTTGGTAGCAAGCTGGGATAAAAGTGAAAATCCTTTTATTATTATAGAAAAAAATATAAAGGATTGTAGCCTTCCCAAGCGTGGGGATGGGAACAGATTCAAATAAAAAATAAACAAAGTCTTATAATATGAAATTACTAGAAGGAAAAGTTGCAATAATTACAGGTGCAAGTCGTGGAATAGGTAAAGGAGTTGCAGAAATTTTTGCAAAACACGGTGCAAATATTGCTTTTACATATAGTTCATCTGTCGAATCAGCTAATGCGTTAGAAAACGAATTGAATGCACTTGGAATTAAAGCAAAAGGATATCAATCTGATGCAGCCGATTTCAATCAAGCTCAAATTTTTGTTGATGCAGTACTAGCTGAATTTGGAACGGTAGATATTTTAATTAATAATGCTGGAATTACTAAAGACAACTTACTAATGCGTATGTCTGAAGAAGACTTTGATAAAGTGATTGACGTTAATTTGAAGTCGGTTTTTAACATGACCAAGGCTATTCAGCGCACTTTTTTAAAACAACGTTCTGGTTCTATTATCAATATGAGTTCAGTGGTAGGCGTAAAAGGCAATGCAGGACAAACGAATTATGCGGCTTCAAAAGCGGGTGTCATTGGTTTTTCTAAATCAGTAGCTTTAGAACTCGGCTCGCGAAACATTCGTTGTAATGTAATTGCGCCAGGATTTATCGAAACTGAAATGACAGCTAAACTAAATGAAGATGTGGTGAAAGGATGGAGAGACGGAATCCCATTGAAACGCGGCGGAACTACAGAAGATGTAGCTAACGCTTGTTTGTTTTTCGCATCTGATATGAGTGCTTATGTGACTGGTCAAGTAATGAATGTTTGCGGAGGAATGCTGACATAATATTCAATTCAAAGATTGTAAAATTTAAAGATTTTAATATTTTTAAATAGATGATTGGTTAATTATCTCTATAATCTTATACTTTTTATTCTTAAAATATGACAACAAACAGCATTCTATTATTATTGGTTTCTTTATTAATAGCAGCCGTATTGTCTTATTTTCAATACCTTTATAAAGCCAAAAACAAATCTAACATAGGTTTGTTTTTGGCTTTTTTACGTTTTTTATCCATTTTCTGTATTCTACTATTATTGATTAATCCAATAATTACCAAGAAAACATTAGAGATCGTCAAAACACCTTTGCCCATTGTTATAGATAATTCCAGTTCTATTCCTTTTTTAAAGGCGGATGCCAAAGTTCGTGAACTCTATAAAAAAATAAAAGCTAATCCTGATTTACAAGAGAAATTTGAAGTGCAATCCTATCAATTTTCAGATGGTTTTGAAGCTTCGGAATTATTTAATTTTAAAGGGAATCAGTCCAATTTAGAGCTTGTTGCAAAAAATCTAAAAAGTATTTATAAAAACAAAAATTATCCAACGGTATTGTTATCTGATGGAAATCAAACTTCGGGTAATGATTACGTTTATAGTTTTGGAGATGTAAATAAAGTTTATCCTATTATCCTCGGCGATACTACTACTTTTTTAGATTTTAAAATAAATCAGCTTAATGTTAACAAATATGCTTTTCATAAGAATAAATTTCCTGTAGAAGCTTTTTTAAATTACTCAGGAACTAAAACTGTAACAGCTGATTTTGTTATTTCTCAAGGAAATTCTATTATTAGTAAGCAATCCATTTCCTTTACTTCTTTAAAAAAAACTGCAAGTGTAAATATTCTTTTACCGGCTGATAATATAGGAATACAAGTTTTTAAAGCGAGTATCTCGTCATCAGAAAAAGAAATAAACACGTACAACAATACGAAGAATTTTGCTGTTGAAATAATTGATCAGAAAACAAACATCGCTATTGTTTCGGCAATAAATCATCCTGATTTAGGAGCTTTAAAAAGAGCAATTGAATCCAATGCGCAACGTAAGGTTACAATCCTAAAGCCCAATGATGTTAAAGCAGCACAGGATTATAATGTGGTGATTTTATACCAACCTACCACAGCATTTAAAACGGTATTTGAAAACAATAAAGTAGCTGGAGTAAATACTTTTATAATTACTGGTAATAGTACTGATTTCAATTTTTTAAATCAGCAACAAAACGATTTGGAATTTAAAATGAGCGGTGGGAAAGAAGATTACCTGACGGTTTTTAATTCTCAGTTTAATTTATTTGCGACAGAAAATATTGGGTTTGAAAATTTGCCACCATTGCAAAATGCTTTTGGATCAATTTCTATAAATGGTATTGTATCTATTATGCTTTCGTCTAAAATTAGAAATATAGAAACTAATTCTCCTTTGCTTGCTTTTACAGAAAATCAAAGTAAAAGAGCTGCTTACTTGCTGGGTGAAAATAGCTGGAAATGGCGATTACAAACGCATATCAACCATCAATCTTTTGAAAAGTATGATATTTTTATTGATAAAATTATTCAATTTTTAGCTTCAAATACCACAAAAAAATCGCTAGTAGTGGAGCATGAACGTTTTTATAATTTTGGTGATGCGTTAGAAATTACGGCTCAATATTTTAATAAAAATTATGAATTTGATGAAAAAGCGCGTTTAACTATTGCAGTAACTAATAGCAAAACGAAACAAACTAAAAATTACGATCTACTAAAAGGAAATAACTTTTACAAAGTAAATCTTGACGGACTTAAAGCAGGAGCTTATAACTTTACAGTGAAGGAATTAGTTTCCAACTCTACTTATTCCAGCAGTTTTGAAATTCTTGATTTTGACATTGAAAAACAATTTGTAAATCCCGATGTAGAAAAGCTAACGCAATTAGCTTCACAAACACATGGCAAAGAATTTTATCCTGACCAAATAGATGTATTAATTAAAACACTTTTAGAAAATGATGAATACAAAGCAATCCAAAAAGATATTGTAACTAAAACACCGTTGATTGATTGGATTTGGTTACTAATTATTATCGCCAGTTTACTTGCAACAGAGTGGTTTGTTCGTAAATACAATGGCTTACTTTAAGCAATTTTAATTATTAATTTACCTCAGTATTACATTTATTACACTAAAATACATTCCTAAAATTGTAATACTATCGAAAAAAGCAGATAAGCAAATTTAGGGGATTTCTATGTGCCAATGCTTTTTGCTTTTACGATTTTTCCTAATATTTAGGTAATCATGCAGTATAATTAAGTTCAGTTGCTATTAAAACCACTATTAATAATAGAAATTAGTATTAAAAAATATAACTAATTTACGTTACTAACGCTTAAGCTTATTTTTTCTTAGTGGTTTAAAAAAAAATGATAGGGTCTGCTTTAAAAAATTACCTAGGAACAGAATAAATGTTCAAATCTATATTTGAATTGTTATAATTGCCTTCAAAAAGTAAGATTAATAACATTTTTTTAATGCCTTAAAGTTCGGCGCTTTATAACATGAAATTGCAAACGAATATAATCGTATAAAAGTGCCAACAAAAGGAATGCAACTGCAATAAAAAGCGTTTTGATCTGTAATTTATGAAAGGCGAAACCACCTAAAAAGCAACCAAGAAAAAAGAAGGTAATAATAGAGATTCTAAGGTAAATGCTCTTTTGTAATTTTTTATTTTCAACTGGTTTTTTGTAGAAAAATAATTGTGATAATTCAATTCCTAAATCGGTAAAAAGACCAGTTAAATGTGTAGTTCTAACAATCGATTGCGAAATTTTTGTTACCATAGCATTTTGCATTCCCATTGCAAAAAGCATTGAGAAAGCGATCCATTTTCCTTCAAAACTCGTTAAGTCGGTTTTTGATCCAAAAAAACCAACGCTCATTAATATTAACATTTCAAGCGAAATAGGAATTACGTGAGATAAATCGGGATTATTTTTAGAAGAAAGTTCAGCTAATAAACTGGAAATAAAAGCACCTAATAAAAAGAATAGAGTCAAAATAAAAAACGTTATGGCCGCTTTGTAATCTCGTTTCATTATTTCCTCGGCAAAAAAGGCAAAATGACCTGTTACGTTCGTAGTTAAGGTTTGTATCGATAATACTCCGGTAATATTCACTATTCCAGCAACAAATGACAATAAGGTGGCTAAACGTAGATTATGGATAAAAGTTCTGTTTTTTCCTTGATGTCGAAACATAGTAATTATTTTCTATTTATTTAACAGAATCTTAAATGGTTTTTTTTCATGTAATGATTTAAAGAAATACATTTGTGTCTCAAAAAAATAAATTTAATGAAAAATTTTAGACTTAGACCTACGTTTATTGCATTATCTGCGATATCTGTTGCGTTTTTATTTTTATCATGGGGCGTTATTGGACATGAACGCATCAATAGGGCAGCGGTTTTAGCATTGCCTAAACCATTACAAACTTTTTTTTATAATCATATCGATTATATCACACAGGAATCGACAGTGCCAGATTTAAGGCGAAATGTATTAAATGACAAAGCCGAGCCTCCACGTCATTATTTTGATATGGAAAACTTCGGTGATGTTAGTACTTTCCCAAAAACAATGGATGAAGCCAGAAAAAAATACGATGATAAGTTTTTAGATAAAAGCGGAGTTTTGCCATGGCATATTCAAGATTTGATGACTAAATTGACAAAAGCGTTTAAAGATAAAAGAAAGAATGAGATCTTATTTATCGCAGCAGATTTAGGACATTATATCGCAGATGCGCACATGCCTTTGCATACTTCTGATAATCACGATGGACAGAACACCAATCAAAAAGGAATTCATTCTTTATGGGAAAGTCGTTTGCCAGAATTATTTGTTAAAGAATACAAATTAAATGTCTCACAAGGTATTTACTTAGAGAATGTAGACAAAGCCATTTGGGAATTAATGTTTGATACACACAGTTTAGTTGATCCACTTCTAGCGGCTGATAAAAAATTAAGAACTTCTACTCCTGAAAATAAAATATTTGTTACCGATGCTAATGGCACAATAGTTAAAAATAGATATGGCGGTACATTGTATTCTGATGAATATGCTGCTCGATTTCATACTGAATTAAACGGAATGGTAGAAAAGCAAATGAAAAAGGCAATTACGGTTACGGCTAGTTTTTGGTACACCGCTTGGGTAAATGCTGGTAAACCAGATCTAAGCAAGCTAGACGCTAACGAGCTTACACAACGCAATAAAAAGTTCTTGAAGAAAGATTTAAAATCATTTGAGCATGGTAAACTTTTTGGTTTAATAAATGAAAAGGAATAATATTTAATTTCGCACAAATAAAAACGGGTAATATTTGAATCTTACCCGTTTTTTTTATATCAATCTATTTTTTGATATTTTTTGTTTTTCAAAATATCCGAGGCTGTTTGATAGTAAGCAATTGTCTCCTGCACGAGATCGGTTCTTTCTTTCTTTAATGGTATTTGATCGTAGAAAATCTGAAATTCTGGCGCTACCTTTTGGTCTGATCTTAAAGTCAATTGAAATTGTTTTACTTTTTGCTTAGGAGAAATGATAGTAAGAATATCATCTTTTATCAGTCCTAAATCCTGATAAGTTGCAATAAGTGCTCGCGGTTTATAACCTGATTTTAAAACATCTTGGCCATAAAATTTACTTTGATAATTAAAATTTAATAATCCTAACACTGTAGGCATAACATCAATTTGAGACATCAAGTTATTATAATATTGAGGCGCTACAAAACCTGGACTATAGATCATAGCTGGAATCCTATATTTATCAGCCGGTAACTCGGTTTTTCCTGCACTTGAAGCACAATGGTCAGCAACAATTACAAAAACAGTGTTGTTAAACCAAGGCTGTTTCCTGGCCATTTCAAAGAATTTTTTCATCGCAAAATCTGTATATTTTACGCCACCGTCTCGAGATTTTGCATCGCCTGGAATATCAATTTTTCCATTAGGATACGTAAAAGGCCTATGATTACTAACAGTCATTATATGATTAAAAAAAGGCTTTCCTGATTGTCCTTCTTGATTCATTATTTTTATCGCTTTATTGTACATATCTTCATCACAAACTCCCCAAATATTATCAAATGTAATTTCGTTTGCTGCAAATGTTTTTTTATCAACAATATCATAATTATTTCCAGTGAAAAAGTCTTCCATATTGTCAAAAAACGCATCGCCTCCATACATATATTTTACATCATAACCTTTTTTTCTAAAAATAGATGCTGTTGAAAATTTATTTTTGTTGTCCTTTCTCTTCACTACGCTTTCTCCTGCCGTTGGAGGAAAACACAAGGTTACCGCCTCGAGACCACGTACTGTTCTATTTCCCACAGCGTATAAATTAGTAAAAACTAAGCTTTGTTTGGCTAAACTGTCGAGAAAAGGAGTGATTTTTTGTTCGTTTCCATACATTTCCATGAATTCAGCACTATAACTTTCTATAGTTATCAATACTACGTTCTTTTTAATTTCAGCTGCATTGCTTGTTATTTGACGCAAAGTAGTTTCTCCTGAAATTGATGGTATTTGTGTTTTTAATTGCGCAAATGCTTCGCTATTTGGAACTGTTTTGTAAAATTTGAAATAATCTAATTCACTATTCATAAATGCTAGATAGAACTTATAAAGTCCATTAGCTTGTAATTCATTAGCAAAAATATTTTGAGAATTTTCTTTAATCGATAACGACGGAATTAGCAGTAAAGACAAACCAAAAAGTAAAAAGTAAACCCCAGAAATTTTTATTTTTTCGATAAAAGTTGGAATATATTCAATATAATTTTTTGACTTTTTTACAATGAAGTATGTAACTGAGCCAGCAATAATAAACAATGCAGAGAATATAGGAATTACTGGATAAGACTCCATTATATTTCCTATTACTTCATTCGTATAAATGAGATAGTTTACTGCAATAAAATTGTATTTGACTCCAAATTCATTCCAAAAAAAGTATTCGCTAATCCCGTTTTGTAAAATCAAAACTACGTAAAGAAAAATAACAAATGAAAATAGCCAAAACCGAATCTGATTCCGAAATTTTGGTAAAAATAGAAGTAATCCAAAAAGTAATGTTTTTAAACCAACGAATAGCAGACCAATCTTTGGCAATGCACCACCGTACTCATTAAGTATGGATTGTCCAGATAGTACATAAAGAAAGAGAGCGATAAAAAAACCAAAAATAATATATCCGTAAGGTTTGTAATATTTTGAGTTAGAAATAAAAATAAGATAGAGCCACAAAAAGCCACTTATCAATACAAAAATAAAAAAATCCGATAAAAGCCCGAATAGAAATAATGAAAATGTATCTACAGCTGAAAATGTAGATTGAGTTATAGGATGAAAGAAAAGAATTGTTCTAACTGTCCAACTCACAATAATATAGAATAGCAATAAATAATAAAATGGGGTTGTTTTCTTTAATAAATTCATCTTGATTTTGTTAAACTTTAGGGGAAAGCATAATTGCAAACCAAATGTACTTATTTAACAGCCTTTTAGATCTTGGCAAAAATTAATATTAGCTTAAGATGAAAAATGACAATTTATTCTATAATTAAATGGCTAAATTTGATTTTATTAAAATGTTTAATTTGTAAAATTGTTTAATAGAATAAAACAAAACACAACTAATGCACATATTAATAGTAGAGGATGAGGCGGGAATTGTACAATTTCTTAAACAAGGATTAGAAGAGGAAGGCTATCAAATAAGTAGTGCAGCTGATGGATTTCAAGGATTTGAAATCACTCAGAAGCAAAATTTTGATTTGATTTTAATGGATTGGATGCTTCCAAAAATGACCGGATTAGAACTTTGTAAAGCAATACGATTTAAAAATAGTACTACACCAATTATTTTTCTAACAGCTAAAGATACTGTTCAAGAAACTATTGAAGGACTAAAAGCTGGAGCTAATGATTATATTAAAAAACCATTTAGTTTTGATGAATTAGTGGAGCGTATCAAAATTCATTTTAGAAATCAAAAAGAGAAGGAAATATTATCATTAGGAACAATTGAAATTGACTTATTAAAACACAAGATTTTAGTTAAAAAAAATGAAGTAGCTTTGACGCAACGTGAATTTGAGCTTTTGACTTATTTAGTAAAAAATAAAGGTAAAGTATGCACTCGAACTCAAATTATAGAAGATGTTTGGGATATTCATTTCGAATATGATACTGGCGTTATTGATGTTTTTATTAATGCAATACGTAAAAAATTGAATTTAAAAATAGAAGAAGATTATATAAAAACCGTGCGTGGAGTGGGCTATATTGCCAATGACTAAATATTATGCAACAACTTTCCTTCAAAAACAGAATTGCTTCTAATTACATTATTACTACAGCATTATTAATTTTTGTAGTGTTTTTTGTCATTTTTTCTATTGTTAAATTAAGTGTCTACAATCATTTAAATAGCGATATTTCGAAAGAAGTTGAAAATCATTTAAACGAAATAGAGATTAAAAACTATACTTTTTCATTAATTCACATAGAAGAATGGGAAGAGCGCGAGCACAATACGGTCGATGTAAATCCTGTTTTTATTCAGTTTTTAGATAAAGATGAAAAAGTGATTGAAAAATCACCCAATCTTAAAAACGAGAAACTTTATTTTGATAAAAAAATTGGTAATAATGTTTTCTTTGATACTACTATTTTAGGAAATAAGATTCGGCAAATTCAGGTTCCTATTTATGAAGGTCCCGAGCTAGTAGGGTATTTAATGATTGCAATGTCACTGGAAGGCGCTGCATTGGTTTTGCAAAATCTATCAGAAATTTTGATTATCGCATATCCTTTAATATTACTTCTACTTTTTTTAATCGCAAGATTTATTGCTGGCCGGAGCATCAGACCAATAAATTCGATCATAAATACCTCTAATAGTATTACAAAAGACAATTTAATCTCTAGAATTCCGCTTCCGCAAAATAAGGATGAGCTATTTGTTTTGTCAGCGACTATTAATAGCTTACTAGATCGAATCGAATCTGCGGTTGAGAGAGAGAAACAATTTACCTCAGATGCTTCACATGAATTACGAACGCCATTAACGGTTATAAAAGGAACGCTTGAAGTTTTAATTCGCAAACCACGCAATGCTGCTGAATATGAAGATAAGATCAATTTTTGTGTAAGCGAAGTGAATCGTCTCAATTATTTAGTAGATCAATTGCTTCTACTAGCTCGTTTTGAAAATCAAAAACAATCGCTCAAGTCCGAAAAGGTATATTTGAGTGCGTTATTTTTAGATATAATTGCACGTTATTCTGCATCCATAAAACTAAAAAATATAACTGTTGTTACTGATTTTTCCAACGATTTTTATTTTGAAACGGACGGCTATTTATTTTCAATTATAATTAATAATCTCATTTCTAATGCTGTAAAGTATTCTAAAGAAAATGGAAACTTGACAATTATTGTCAAAGAAATCAGTTCTAAAATTGAATGTCACATCAGCGATTCAGGAATTGGTATTCCAAAAGAAGATTTAGAACGAGTTTTTAATCCTTTTTACCGCTCAAAATCAAATCAGCATCCAGAAATTAAAGGAACAGGTTTAGGTCTTTCAATAGTACAACGATTGTGCTCTTTACTTTCTATTAAAATCAACGTAAACAGTCAAGAAAATATAGGTACAAAGGTAATTTTAAGTTTACCCAAAGCGGAACTTAAGTAGTTCTTAAGCTAAATGGTATCTTTAAAGATTACTTTTGAACTGTAAATAAAATAAAATGCTCGAAAAAATTATTGCTTTCAGTTTAAAAAACAAACTTATTATTTTGCTTTTCACGGCGGGAATTTTTGGATTTGGATTGTTTTCTGTTTTCCAAATTTCGATTGGCGCCGTTCCAGATGTAACTAACAATCAAGTTCAAGTTATTACAACTTCTGGAAATCTTTCTACTCAGGATATTGAACAATATATTACCTATCCAGTTGAGATTGAAATGGCAAATTTGCCAGGAGTAACTGAAATCCGTTCGATTTCTAAGTTTGGTTTATCGGTTGTTACCATCGTTTTTGAAGATGGTTTAGGAACTTATTTACCAAGACAACTTATCGCTGAAAAAATTAAGGCTGCCTCTGAAAAAATCCCTGCAGGTTTTGGTACACCTGAAATGGGACCAATTACCACCGGTCTTGGCGAAGTATACCAGTACATATTAGAAGTAAAACCTGAATTTAAAGATAATTATTCAGTTAGTGATTTAAGAACTATTCAGGATTGGGTAGTAAAACGCCAATTATCAGGTATAAAAGGAGTGGTAGAAATCAACACTTGGGGTGGTTATTTAAAACAGTATGAAATAGCGATTGATCCAGCGCGATTAAAAGCAATGAATATTACAACTAGCGCTATTTTTACAGCATTAGAGAAAAATAATAGTATTGCTGGTGGCGCTTATATCGAAAAAGTAAATCAAAGTTTTTTTATTCGAGGAGAAGGAAAAGTTAAATCGTTGGAGGACATTGGAAATATCGTTGTCAATAATAACACCGGTGTTCCAATTTATATTAAAAACGTAGCAGAAATACGTTTTGGTCATGCCAATCGTTTTGGAGCAATTACCGGAAACGGAGAGGGCGAGAAGGTTTTGGGACAAGTAATGATGCTAAAAGGAGCAAATTCTAAACAAGTTATTGATGATGTAAAAAGCAGAGTTGCTGAAATTCAGAAATCATTACCAGAAGGTGTTTTTATCAACGGTTTTTTAGAAAGAAGCGAACTTGTTGGAAAAACAACTTTTACAGTGGCAGAGAATTTAATTTTAGGTTGTTTAATTGTGATTTTTGTAGTTGTTTTATTATTAGGAAACTGGCGATCAGGATTGGTGGTTGCATCAGTAATCCCACTATGCTTATTATTTGCCATTACTTTTATGAATATTTTTGGCATTGACGCTAATTTAATGAGCCTAGGAGCAATTGATTTCGGAATTATAATCGACGGTGCAGTTATCATTGTTGAGTTTATTGCCTTTCAAATAGCAAGTAAATCATCCCATTTAGTGGGTCTTGAAAAAAAGGAACGTCAATTACAAATAGATCAAATTACTTTTAAAAGCGCTTCTAAAATGATGAATTCGGCTGTATTTGGTCAGTTAATCATTTTGATTGTTTTTATTCCAATTTTATCACTTTCAGGAATTGAAGGAAAAATGTTTAGACCAATGGCGATAACTTTTAGTTTTGCTTTACTTGGCGCCATGATCCTATGTTTTACTTACGTTCCTGTGGTTTCCTCTTTATTTTTAAAACCAGTTGCCGAAAATCCAGATTCTATTTCCAGTAAATTGCTTCGAAAACTTAATTCTTGGTATTTACCTATAATTACTTGGGCAATAGGTAATACTAAGAAAGTACTTTATGGTGCTTTAGGATTATTATTGCTGGCAGTTGGACTATTTTCAACGATGGGAGGAGAGTTTATCCCAACATTGGACGAGGGTGATTTCGTAATACAGCCCGTTTTAAAAACGGGAACTTCGCTATCAAAAACGATTGCTACAACAACACAAATTGAGAAAATAATCCTTAAAAACTTTCCTGAAGTAGATCAGGTGGTGAGTAGAATAGGTGCTGCTGAAGTACCCACTGACCCAATGTCTATGGAAGAAAGTGATATAATTGTCAAATTAAAACCCAAGTCAGAATGGACATCTGCATCCAGTAAAGATGAATTGGCCGATAAAATTAAAGGAGCGTTAGAAAAAGAAATTCCGAATATGGAAATTGAATTTACGCAACCTATTGAAATGCGTTTCAACGAGTTAATTTCTGGATCTCGTTCCGATGTTGCAGTAAAGATTTTTGGTAATGATTTAGATGTTTTGGCTCGAAAAGCACACGAAATAAAAGAAGCAATTGCAAAAGTTGAAGGAGCATCAGACATTATTATCGAAAAGACAGAAGGTCTTCCTCAAATGTCTGTGGTTTACGATCGATCTAAAATTGCTCGCTACGGACTAAACATTTCAGATTTAAATGAAATGATTGCCCTTGGCTTTGCTGGAAAAACAGTTGGAGATATATTTGAGGGTGAAAAACGTTTTGATATGGTTGTTCGTTTAGCACAAGCTAATCGCCATGATATCGAGGATTTACGCAGTTTGTATATAGCAACACCTGCTGGAGAACAAATTCCGTTGAGTGAAATGGCTTCAATTGAATACACCGAAGGTCCAGCAAAAATTTCACGAGAAAACACAAACCGATTAATTGTAGTAGGAATCAATGTTAGAAATCGAGATTTACAAAGCGTTGTGGCTGACGTTCAAAAAATAGTAGATAATAAAATTAAATTACCAGCTGGATATTATGTGAAATATGGAGGTCAGTTTGAAAACCTTCAAAGTGCTAAAGCCCGATTAATGCTCGCTGTTCCTATTGCTTTATTATTAATTTTTGTTCTTTTATATTTTGCTTTTGGATCTGTAAAAGAAGCACTAATGGTTTATTCGGCAATTCCTTTATCCGCTGTTGGTGGTGTTTTATTTTTATGGATTCGCGATTTGCCATTTAGTATTTCAGCAGGAGTTGGATTCATTGCGTTATTTGGTATTGCCGTATTAAATGGAATTGTATTGATTGAACATTTTAAAGAACTTAAACAACAAGGAATGAAAGATATCGATGAATTAATTGTAAAAGGCACAACTGATAGATTACGCGCTGTTTTATTAACCGCATCAGCTGCCGCTTTAGGTTTTTTACCAATGGCAATTTCATCATCAGCTGGAGCAGAAGTGCAGCGTCCTTTAGCAACCGTAGTAATTGGTGGGTTATTGACAGCAACTATATTAACAATGATCGTATTACCTATTTTATATAAAGTTCTTGATCGCACGGAGCATAAAAAAGCAAAGTTTAAAATACCTCAAAGTGGAACTTATATTATTTTATTCTTATTATCTTCTTCTGTAGGTTTTGCACAAAATTCTAATTCAGAATTAGATGCTTTACTTTCGAAAGCAATTCAGAATAATAAAGGAATTAAGGCCGCACAATTGCAAGTCGATAAAGCAAGAGCTACCATAAAAACAGCTTACACCTTTGATAAAACTAATGTTTATTATAACTATGATCAAAGCAATTTAGCTTTTAATGATGAGCCTTTGCGTGTTTTTGGAGTTCAACAAAGCTTTGCATTTCCAAGTGTTTATGGAGCGCAAAAAAAAGTGTATAAGTCCGAATATGAAATGGAAAAAGCGCATTTTCAAATTCAAAAAAATAAGCTCTCTCTTGATGTATCTAAATCATATCAACATATTGTTTATTTACAAAATCAGGAAAAACTGTATCGTTACTTGGATAGTTTATATCAAAATTTTTCCAAAGCAAGTGACAGACGTTTTGAGCTAGGTGAAACTAATTATTTAGAAAAGATTACCGCTCAAGCAAAATTCAGACAAATAAGAACTAAACTTTCTCAGATAGAAAATGATAAAAAGGCGCAATACGAATTGCTACGATCACTACTACAAACGGATGAAGAAATACTTGTAATAAACAATTTGATTAGTCCGTTGAGTCTTTCAACAGATGAGACAAGTAAGATAGTTCATATCGCTTACTTAGAAAGTTTTAGTGCGATATATAAAAATCAAATTAATTTACAAAAACAGCACTGGTTACCCAATATTAATGTCGATTATTTCCAAGGAAAAAATAGGGGTTTATCACAGTCATTGTATGGCTTTCAAGTTGGCGTTGCTATTCCCTTGTTATTTTCTGGAAATACTTCAAAAACTAAAGTAGTGCAGTTGGAATTGCAAAGTTGGGAACAGCAAAAACAAAATGAGGAATTGAAAATTGATCAATACCTAAAACAAAAAACGAGCGAATTAGCAAAATATCAAGAGGCAATTAATTACTATAATTCATTTGGAAAAAAATTATCTGATGAGATTATAAAAGTGGCCAATAGTAGTTATAAAAATGGAGAAATTGATTTTTTTCAGTACATCCAAAGTCTTGAAAATGCGACAAACATTCAAGTTGATTATTTAGACACTATTTTACAATTCAACCAAACCCAATTAGATTTCCAATATTTAAATTTTTAAGATAACGATAATGAAAAAAATACTTTACATAGCTACTTTATCACTTATTTTATTCTCTTGTAAAGAATCAAAAACAGAGGAAGAAGCGCCAAAAGACGATGGTTTTACAACAGTAACTGCAGCTCAATTTAAAGCATCAGCAATGGAAATAGGTAATCCCAGCGAACAAGATTTTGATGTGATAGTAAAAACTTCTGGCAAAATTGATGTTCCACCGCAAAACAGAGCAAAAGTAACGACGTTCGTAGGCGGTTATGTTAAAGCTACCATACTTCTTGTAGGCGATAAAGTGAAGAAAGGGCAAGCGCTATTAACATTGCAAAGCACTGAGTTTTTAGATATCCAAAAAGAATATATGGAAGTTACTGAGCAACTTACCTTCCTAAAATCAGAGTATGACCGCCAGAAAACACTGTTTGATGAAAATATAACTTCACAAAAAAATTATTTAAAAGCAGAGAGTGATTTTCGAAGAGCAAAAGCGATGTCACAAAGCTTACGCGCTAAATTAGTATTGCTAAATATTAATCCGAGAAATGTAGAGAACGGAAAACTTACTTCGTTAATTACTATTTATTCTCCAATTTCTGGCGATATAGTTATTATGAATGCAAATGTGGGAATGTTTGCTGCACCCTCAGATGTCATTTTGGAAATTGTGGATACGGATCACTTACATTTAGAATTAGCTGTTTTTGAAAAAGATATTTTAAAGGTAAAAATGGGACAAAAAATAGTATTTAAAGTGCCAGAAGCTTCAAGAGAAATGTTTAATGCAGAGGTTCATTTGGTAGGGAAATCAATTGAAGGTACTGATAGAACGATAAATGTTCATGCGCACTTAGATGGGTCTATAAAACAAAAATTGTTAACTGGGATGTTTGTTGAGGCAAATATAATTGTAGAGTCAAAAAAAGGATTAGCCATTCCTGCCGATGCATTGATTAATGAAGACAATAAAAGTTATCTGCTTTTACTGCAGAATGAGAAAGACGGCTATTCATTTAAAAAAGTTGCAGTAACTGTGGGTGAAAAATCAGAAAAATTTATACAAATACTTCCAAACGGAACTATAAGTGTTGCTTCAAAAATTTTAACAAAAGGTGTTTTCGAATTAACAAATTAAAAATTTAATATCATGAATGATGCACATTGGCACTTAGTAGTAAATCATTTCCCAATAATTGGGACCATTTTTGCCCTCGGGATTTTAGTAGTAGGACTATTTTTAAAAAATAATTCGGTCAAAAATACAGCTTATGTAATATTTATCTTCTCCGCAATTTTTGCCTTAATTAGCGTGCAAACAGGTGAAGGTGCCGAAGAAATAGTGGAGGACTTCCCCGGAATTGGGAAAGCTATAATTCATGAACACGAGGAACTAGCAGAAAAACTAGCAATCGTATTATATTTGTTAGGTGGAATTTCTGTATTGGGAATAATTCTCAATGTAAAAAATCACGCTAAAGCAAAGTTTATTTCAATAGTGACAGTGATTATTGCAATTCCAACTGTTTACTTGTCCACTTTAGTAGGAACATCAGGTGGAGAGATTCGGCATACTGAAATTAGAGAAAATTATTTGAATACTAATGGCAGTGCGGAGAAAACAACTCCAAGGAATTCTGAAGTTAAAGATGAAAATCGTTAATATTCACAATTATGTAGAAATAAGTTATATTTAGAATAGGATTTTAAATAATTTATATCTTATATTTGCACAAGATTAAAAAATCATAAAAATGTTTACAAATCAATTAAATCATCATCATTTCCATTATTGCTCTCAAGCGATGTGTTAATGATATGGTTGTAAATCATCATATTCTAAAACCCGTTTGAGTACATCAAGCGGGTTTTTTTATTACCTAATTTTTGTACTCATCTATTTATTAAAACAAAAAACAAAACAAAATGAGTACATTAAAAATTGCAATTCAAAAATCAGGTCGTTTAAATGAAGAAAGTATTCAAATTCTAAAAGATGCTGGTATTTCAATAGATAACGGAATAGACCAACTAAAAGCCGAAGCTTCAAATTTTCCTTTAGAAGTTCTATATTTAAGAAATTCAGATATTCCGCAATATTTGATGGATGGAGTTGTGGATATTGCTATTGTAGGCGACAATTTATTGGTTGAAAAAGGAGGCGATATTGAAGTGATTCAAAAACTTGGTTTTTCAAAATGCAAAGTCTCGGTTGCAGTTCCCAAAACATTTGAATACAACTCGGTTCAAGATCTGGACGGCATGCGCATTGCGACTTCCTATCCTAAAACAGTTCTTGATTTTTTCAATTCGAAAGGAGTTACAGTTGATATTCACCAAATTTCAGGTTCAGTAGAAATTGCACCTAATATTGGTCTTGCAGATGCAATTGTTGATATTGTATCTAGCGGGAGCACCTTGTTTAAAAACAATTTGAAAGAGGTTGAAGTTATTTTTAAAAGCGAAGCTGTCTTAGCGGTTTCTCCAAAAGTAAGTCCAGAATCTCAAAAAATAATAGACACTTTAAAATTCAGAATTGAATCTGTATTGAGAGCTCGAAAATCAAAATATATCTTGATGAATGTTCCCAATGACAAAATTGATGCCGTGGGAAAAATTCTTTCGGTATTGCGAAGTCTAACCGTAATTCCATTAGCACAAGAAGGATGGAGTAGCGTTCATTCAGTTATAGAAAAAGATACTTTTTGGGATGTTATTGACCAACTGAAAGAGGCTGGAGCCGAAGGTATTTTAGTTTGCCCAATTGAGAAAATGGTGCTTTAAAGTACGATTTACGAGGTTAGAGGTACGAAATAAAAAAATAAAGTTTTAAACTTATAAATTTTCAATAAAAAAACTTAAATTCTAAAACTTGCGAGAATTGGAATTTGGAATTTAAAAAATTGGATTTTAAATCTAGATAAAATGAATAAAATATACAATCCAAAACCAGAAACTTGGTCAAGTATTTTAGAAAGACCTACAAAAACAGTAGATGACATAGAAGCTATTGTGAAAGAAATTTTTCATGAAGTTCAGAAAGAAGGTGATGCGGCTGTGGCCAAATATACGTTGCTTTTTGATGGTGTTGCTTTTCAAAATATTGAAGTTTCTTCTGCTGAAATTACAGAAGCTATCCATAATGTTTCAGAAGAACTGAAAGCAGCAATTCAACTAGCTAAAACCAATATTGAAAAATTTCACGTTGCGCAAAAAACAGAAAGAGTTCAAGTAGAAACCACTGAAGGAGTTAATTGCTGGCAGGAAAAACGACCAATTCAAAAAGTTGGTTTGTATATTCCAGGCGGAACTGCACCCTTGTTTTCAACGGTTTTAATGCTTGCCGTCCCAGCAACTATTGCAGGATGCAAGGAAATTGTACTTTGTTCGCCACCAGATAAAAATGGAAATATAAATCCTGCTATTTTATATGCCGCTAATTTATGTGGCGTTACTAAAATTTTAAAAGTAGGAGGAATTCAAGCTATAGGTGGTTTAACTTTTGGTACAGAAACAATTCCGAAAGTGTACAAAATATTTGGACCTGGAAATCAATTTGTAACCGTTGCAAAGCAATTAGCAACGCAATTTGGAGTTGCAATTGATATGCCCGCTGGACCATCAGAGTTGTTGATTGTTGCTGATGATACTGCTGTTGCTGCCTTTGTCGCATCCGATTTATTGTCGCAGGCAGAACACGGAGTAGACAGCCAAGTAATCTTAGTTTCTACTTCTAAAAATTTAATCGATGCCGTTGAGATCGAGATTCAAAAACAAATTGAAGTTTTACCAAGAAAAGATATCGCCGAGAAAGCGATTGCAAATTCTAAATTAATTTTTGTAGAAAATCATGCGATTGCTCTTGATTTGATTAATGAATACGGTCCAGAACATTTTATAGTTTGTACAGCTTGTGATGATTTTTATGTCGATAAAATTGAAAATGCAGGTTCTATCTTCATAGGAAATTACACTCCAGAAAGCGCTGGCGATTATGCTTCTGGAACTAATCACACGTTACCAACAAATGGTTATGCTAAGAATTATAGTGGTGTAAACCTCGATAGTTTCTTAAAAGCGATGACTTTTCAAAAAATATCTGAGAAAGGAATACTGAATATTGGTGAAGCAATTGAAATAATGGCTGACGCTGAAGGATTGCAGGCGCACAAAAATGCAGTTACATTACGACTTAAAGCTATCAATAATGAAAAGTAATTTTGACATAAATAATTTAGTAAGATTAAATGTAAAAACGATGAAACCTTACTCTTCTGCAAGAGATGAGTTTAAGGATTTTGACACTGCTAATATGATTTTTTTGGATGCCAATGAAAATCCGTTCGAGAATGGTGTGAATCGCTATCCTGATCCACAGCAAACAAGCTTAAAATCAGTTTTAGCAAAGAAAAAAAATATTGAAACCAATCAAATTCTATTAGGAAATGGTAGTGATGAAGTGTTGGATTTATTATTTAGAGCTTTTTGTGAACCAAAAATTGACAATGTAATTACTTTGCCGCCAACATATGGAATGTATGGCGTTCTAGCTAATATCAATGCAGTGGAAAACAAAGAAATTGTACTTTCAGATGATTTTCAGCCACAAATCGAAAAAATTATGGCTGCTGTGAATGAAAACACGAAGATGATCTTTTTATGTTCTCCAAATAATCCAACCGGAAACTCATTTTCTGATGAAAGTGTGGCTTACCTTTTACAGAATTTCAAAGGTTTAATTGTAATTGACGAGGCTTATATTGATTTCTCGAAAAAGGAAAGTTGGATCAACGAGTTAGACGAATATCCTAATTTAGTCATCACTCAAACACTATCAAAAGCCTATGGTTTGGCAGGAATCCGATTGGGAATTTGCTATGGTTCGAGTGAAGTAATTGCGGTTTTAAATAAAATAAAACCACCGTATAATGTTAATGAATTAAGTCAAAAAAGAGCTTTGGATAGGTTAGCTAGTCCTGATCAAATAAAATCTGAAATAAACTCAATTATAGCACAAAGAATAGATTTACTTAATGCTTTACTTGATGTAAAATTTGTTGAAAAAATCTATCCATCAGAAGCTAATTTTATATTAGTTAAAGTGGATGACGCGAATAAAAGATATGCTGATTTGATTGTCAGAGGAATTGTTATTCGTAACCGAACAACGCAACCGCTTTGTAATAATACGTTGCGTTTAACTGTTGGAACAGAAGTCGAAAATCAAAAATTAATTGCAGCTTTAAAGGAAATTAATTAATATTAATAAACGACGAAAAAAAATAGTCTATACATTGATGTAACTTTTCTAGTTACAAGATTTTGTTTAGATCTTGTGAAGAAGTTACTGAGGATACTGCTCCAAAGAAAATACAAAGGATGGTCGAAGACGATAAATGTCTATAAATATGATTCGATTTGCGTGAGGGATAGCAGTGGAGCTCTTTTTATGGTGAGGAACGAAACCATAAAAAAGCGGGAACGAATAGCCCGACCCGCAGGGGCACGCCCTACTATAAAAACAAACACAGCTAGCCATAGCACAAAAACTGGCAGCTAAAAGCACAAATAAATGAAAAAAATACTTTTTATAGATCGTGATGGAACGATGGTTTTAGAACCAGAAGGATATCAGCTAGATAGTTTAGAGAAACTGGAGTTTTATCCAAAAGCATTTCAGTATTTAGCTAAAATCGCTATAGAGTTAGATTTTGAATTGGTTATGGTTACCAATCAGGACGGATTAGGAACAAATAGTTTTCCTGAAGATACTTTCTGGCCCACTCAAAATTTCATTTTAAGAGCTTTCGAAAATGAAGGTGTTTTTTTTGATGATATTTTTATAGATCATTCTTTTCCGGAGGATAACGCACCAACGCGTAAGCCAAGAACTGGAATGTTAACAAAATACATTGATAATCCAGCTTATGATTTGGCTAACTCTTTTGTATTAGGAGATCGCTTAACAGATGTAGAATTAGCTAAAAATCTTGGTGCTAAATCCATTTTTATAAATAATGCTGATGGTGCGGGAAGTATTGAAATTGCATCAAAACGAGAAGAATTAGATTCAGTTATTAGTTTACAAACCACGGACTGGAAAACAATCTATGAGTTTTTAAAATTAGAAGAACGTTCTGCTTCAATTAAAAGAAAAACCAACGAAACTGATATTTACATCAACCTAAACCTTGACGGAACGGGAAAAAGTAAAATAGAAACCGGAATAGCTTTTTTTGATCACATGTTAGACCAAATCGCGCGCCACGGTCAAATGGACTTAGAAATTCTTGTTAAAGGAGATCTAGAAGTTGATGAACATCACACTATCGAAGATACTGCCATTGCACTGGGAGAAGTTTTTGCAAAAGCGTTGGGAAATAAATTAGGTATTGAGCGTTACGGTTTTTGTTTGCCAATGGACGATTGTTTAGCGCAAGTTGCAATTGATTTCGGAGGCAGAAACTGGTTAGTTTGGGAAACAGAATTCAAACGTGAAATGGTTGGTAAAATGCCAACAGAGATGTTTCTGCACTTTTTTAAATCATTTTCAGATGGTGCAAAAGCTAACATAAACATCAAAGCTGAAGGTACAAACGAACATCACAAAATAGAAGCTATTTTTAAGGCTTTTGCCAAAGCAATAAAAGTTGCCGTAAAACGGGATACAGAAAAAATGATTTTGCCAAGTACAAAAGGGATGTTGTAAAAAGGCTTTTAGCCATTAGCTTTTGCTATTGGCAAAACGAGAATATTAAATTGAGGTATTGTGCTTGCTAAAAGTGAAGAGCCAATAGCCAAAAGCTTAACAAAAATGAAAATAGTAATTATAAATTACGGAGCAGGAAACATACAAAGTATCATGTTTGCCATCGAAAGATTGGGTTTTAAAGCAGTTTTAAGTGATAATCCTGATGAAATAAAAGCTGCGGATAAAGTAATTTTCCCTGGTGTAGGAGAAGCAAGTTCTGCTATGAAAATGCTTGTTGAAAGCGGCTTAGACAGCTTGATTCCAACTTTAAAACAGCCAGTTTTAGGAATTTGCTTAGGGATGCAACTTATGTGTAAATCATCGGAGGAAGGTAATACTAAAGGATTAGGAATTTTTGATGTTGATGTTGTAAAATTTTCAAATAAGGTGAAGGTTCCACAAATGGGTTGGAACCAAATTTATAACTTAAAATCAGATTTATTTACTGGAATTACTGAAAATGAATACATGTATTTAGTTCATAGTTTTTATGCACCGCTTTGCATTGAGGCAATTGCTACAACTAATTATAAAGTAGAATATGCATCAGCGCTTCAAAATAATAATTTTTACGGAACGCAATTTCACCCCGAGAAAAGCGGTGATGTAGGAGAACAAATTTTAGCTAATTTTTTAAAATTAAAACTTTAAGACTTTAGACTTTTAAACTTTAAGACTATTTATAAATGAGAATAATACCAGCAATAGATATAATAGACGGGAAATGTGTTCGCTTGTCGAAAGGCGATTACAACACCAAAATTATTTACAATGAAAATCCGCTTGAAGTAGCCAAAGAATTTGAGGCGCACGGAATAGAATATTTACATTTAGTGGATTTAGACGGAGCTAAATCAAGCCAAATCGTAAATTATAAAATACTCGAACAAATTGCTTCGAAAACAAAACTAAAAATTGATTTTGGTGGAGGATTAAAATCCGATGCCGATTTAAAGATTGCTTTTGAAAGTGGTGCAAATCAAATTACAGGGGGAAGTATAGCGGTAAAAAACAGAGCGGTATTTGAAAAATGGATTGCTGAATATGGCGCTGATAAAATTATTTTAGGAGCTGATGCCAACAATGAAAAAGTGGCAGTTTCCGGTTGGTTAGAAGATTCTGATGAAGATTTGATTCCCTTTATTCAGGAATACCAAAATAAAGGAATTCAATACGTAATATGTACTGATATTGCCAAAGACGGGATGCTTGAAGGTCCTAGTTTTGATTTGTATAAAAAAATACTTGATGAATGTGATTTTGATTCAAGTCTGTCCCCTCGAGCGCAGTCGAGAGGCGGGATTAAACTAATCGCTTCTGGCGGAATATCGACTTTTGATGAATTACCCAAACTAGCCGAATTAGGTTGCGAAGGTACAATCATTGGAAAAGCAATTTATGAAGGACGAATTTCGATGAAACAATTGGAAAACTATGTTTTAAGTCATAAGTATTAAGTCATAAGTATTAAGTCATAAGTATTAAGTCATAAGTATTAAGTCATAAGTATTAAGTATTATGTATTAAGTCATGAGTATTAAGTCATAAGTATTAAGTCATAAGTATTAAGTATTAAGTCATAAGTCATAAGTATTAAGTCATAAGTATTAAGTATTAAGTCATAAGTATTAAGTCATAAGTATTAAGTCATAAGTATTAAGTCATAAGTATTAAGTCATAAGTATTAAGTCATAAGTATTAAGTCATAAGTATTAAG
>NZ_JAXCIA010000018.1:0-88672 GCF_035985025.1 Flavobacterium sp. PL11 | reverse complement strand
TCGACTTCGCTCGGGATAAACTTCTCGTCCTTTCGGATTTAAAGAAGAAGATCATTTGCGACACCATTTCCTTTTCTTGAGCCGGCGGAGGGACTCGAACCCACGACCTGCTGATTACAAATCAGCTGCTCTAGCCAACTGAGCTACGCTGGCAATTTCAATAAAAAAAGTCCGCTATTTCTAACGGACTGCAAATGTAGAGATTTTATCTCTCAATCAAAACATTTTTTTAATAAAATTTACTTTAAATATGTGAACTAATTTTTTCTTTACGTTTTAGCAATAAGCGCTCTAAAGATTCACATGCAAGTTCAATTGCCTCTTCAAATGTCTTACACTGTTTTTTAACTAAAAAATCATCTCCAGGAACATTAATTTTTATCTCAGCAATCTTGTTTTCTTTGTCACTTGTGTTTTCTACTTTTAAAAAAATGTCTGACGAGACTACTTTGTCATAATATTTTTCTAATTTATCTACTCGCACTTGTGCAAAATCTACCAGTTTTTTGTCAACTGTAAAGTTAACTGCATGAACATTTACCTTCATAATTTTATTTTTAGTTATTACTTATTTTTTAGATCACTTTCTCCACGTGGATGAGCATTCTTGTATACGTTTTTTAGTTCAGACAAACTATTGTGCGTATAAACTTGCGTTGAAGCAAGACTTGAATGTCCTAATAACTCTTTTACAGAATTTAAATCCGCTCCATTATTTAATAGATGTGTAGCAAAGGTATGTCGTAAAATATGGGGACTTTTTTTTACCTTCGCTGACACAGTACTAAAGTAACTATTTATTAAACGATAAACAAAAGATTCGTTTAATTTAACGCCTTTTTTTGACAAGAAGAAATAGTCTTGGTCCACTATAACATCTAGTGAATCTCTCTCTCCTAAATACTGAAAAAGCTGAGTGCTAATTATTGGTAAGACAGGAATAATACGCTCTTTGTTTCGTTTGCCTATTACTTTAATAGTTTTATTTGGTATATTAATATTTACTAATTTTAAACCTAGCAATTCTGCTCTTCGAATACCCGTAGTATATAGCAAATCAATTATCAACTTATTTCTAGTTTCTTCAAAGCCAGTAGGATGATCAACTTGATGCAAAACAGCATCAACTTCTTTTTCAGAAAATGGAATTTGGATAATTTTAGAAGTTTTGAGAGCCTTATGCTTTAGTAAAGGACTAATTTCTATTTGTTTCGTTTTAAGTAAAAATCTATAATACGCTTTTAGGGAAGCCACCTTTCTATTCACAGACACATTTGAAATTTTAGTATCAATTAATGAAACAATCCAACTTCTAATTTGATTGTAATTTACTTGATCTATATTTTCTTCATTAAAATGGGTCTTATTGAATACCTCAAAAGAGGTAAGGTCATCGCCATAAGCCTTTACTGTATGAGGAGAGTAATTTTTTTCGAATTGAAGATAATCTCGAAATGCGTCTTGATTTGTAGCCATAAAAAAACCGTTAGCATCAAAGTTATAATTTTTTGATGACTAACGGTTTTTTATTTAATGGAATCTACTAACTCTCTAAGTTATCTTTCATATTTTGGATATAAGCCGCTTTTTGAATTTTGATTCTATTGGTTACTGAAGGCTTAATAAAAGCAGTACGTGCTCTTAACTGACGAACAGTTCCTGTTTTATCAAATTTCCTTTTGTAGCGTTTTAACGCTCTATCGATATTTTCTCCGTCTTTAATTGGTATAATTAACATAATATAGACACCCCCTTTCTTTAAGTGTGCAAAAGTAATCAAACTTCTGGATTATAGACCATGAATTTCAAATTATTTCGAAACATGAGTAATGACTAATAAAAATAGCCAATTCAAGAATAATGAATTGGCTATTTTTATACGTAAGAACAAGTGTTATTTTACAGCTGGCTTATAATCTTTATTATCAATTATCATTTTAGACAAAATCTCTTTTAAGATTTCAGAAGTTCCGCCACCAATTGGCCCTAAACGACTATCTCTTAATAAACGAGCTAATGGATATTCCTCCATATAACCATAACCTCCTAACATTTGCAAGCAACTATAAATTGTTTCATCAGCGACTTTAGTTGATTTTAATTTAGCCATAGTTGCCTCCTTAACCACATATTCACCTTTATCTAATCGCGCTGCAGCAGCATAATTAAATACTTTGCAATGCTCGACATCAGTTGCATGTTCTACAATTTTGTGACGTAAGGCTTGAAATTTATCTATTTTTTTGCCAAAAGCTTCGCGTTGTGACATGTATTCTATTGTATAATCAATTGCATATTCAGCCCGAGCGTGACCATTTATAGCCATTATCAGTCGCTCCGATGCAAAATGTTGCATGATGTAAGGAAAACCTTTACCTTCTTCTCCCATCAAATTTTCCACTGGAATCGCTACATTATCAAATGCAATTTCGGCAGTATCCGACGCTCTCCAACCTAATTTATCTAGTTTAGTTGCTGAAATCCCTTTACTTGCCGTATCTACTAGAAAAATACTTATTCCTTTATTACCTTGACTTGGATCTGTTTTTGCAGCTACTACGTAATAATCAGCATAGACTCCATTTGTAATAAACGTTTTTGAACCATTTAATATGTACTTATTACCATCTTTTACAGCAGTAGTGCGCATCCCTGCGACATCACTACCCCCAAAAGGTTCTGTGATACACAAGGCACCTATTTTTTTACCGGCAATGCTGGGCACTAAATAATCTTGTTTGATTCGTTCATCACCTTCGGCATTTAAATGTGTCATTGCCAAATAAGCGTGAGCCCATATTGCTGCAGCAAAACCAGAGGATTTAATTTTTTGAAGCTCCTCCAGTAAAATAACGGTATAAAATAAATCTAAATTTAAACCGCCATAAGCCTCAGGATATGAGATTCCAAAGAAACCCATTTCTCCAAATTTTTCCCAAATAAAACGCTCTATTGTTCCCGTTTTTTCCCATTTCTCAATATGAGGCACCACTTCTTTTTGAAGAAATTCTTTTAAACTCTTTCTAAATAATTGGTGCTCTTCTGTGAAATAAATTGATTCCATATAACTACTATATTTTTTTGTATTGAATTAATAAAAACACAAAGTACTACTTTGTATCCGCGAATTAGTTTTTGGATATTTTATTATATCCCATATTTTAATTTAAATTATAGTGTAAAACTATTTATAATTCTATACTTAGATTATTTTTTCTTTACCAAATTACGAACTTCTAATTAAAGTCCAAATATAAAGTAATTATTTTTGCTTTATCAACAGGAAAACCCTTTATTTTTGTTAAATCCTCAATATTCTTAAAGTCTCCATTCATACTTCGATACGTGATAATTTCTCTTGCCAGCGGATATTTAAAGTAATAAAATTGTGAAAGTTCTTTTAAAGACGCATTATTAATATCAATCTTTTTGATGATAGGAGGTGTTGTGATTTTAAAATTTAAGTTTAAATTTTCAATGACCTCTGGTGACAAACCCCAAACATCATTCATCTGCTCCATCGAAATAAAACCTCCTAAAATATCTCTTTGTTTTAAAATTCGCATTGATAGTGCCTCTCCGATTCCATAAATTTTGATCAAATCTTCCTTTGTCGCTGTATTGATGTCAATGGCGACAGTCTTTTCTTTTTTGGCGAAAGCCTGAACATTATAATTTTCAAATTTCTTAAACGGCTTTTTATTGGTGATCCAATCTGGAAACTTGAATAACGGCGATATCTCTTTTAATAACGAATCAGAAATTTGAGTAACCTGTTGAAATTCTTCAGCAGAATTGACGTATTTATTAGTTTTACGAAATTCTAACAAACGGTCGATTTCTGCAACTGACAGACCTAATTTATAACCTTTATAATCAGTGATAAAATTTGGATTAAATAAGTAGATTTTCTTATCCTTAATTTTATCGATATTTTTCATCGAGTCCACTTGTGATTGAAGAGATAACCACTGCTGTTTTTGAGGATTATTAGTTGGCAAAACCGAAAAATCAACAAAAAAATAGGTAACTTGAAGCACGACAATTAGTAATAGTAACGCAAAAATCCCTTTTCGTTGATCACTAGTGAACATAAAAAGAGATTTAAACTTATTCATATTGAAGCTATTTATTTCATTTCAGACTTTTGTCTCACGTCCTCATCATCATTTTCACTGTAAGTGTCTGGCTCTTGCTTAGGTGGAATAGTTAACACTTTATAGAAAAAATAGATCGCCAGAGCAGTTACAATTCCCTGAGTCAATACCATAGTTATTATTGCTTCTGTATTCATTTGAATTGTGTTTTAAATTTAAAGTGTTGCTCTACCCTCTCTACGTCTTTTGATAAACGCAATGTAAACTAATGAACTAATAAATAAAAATAATCCAACTAGTAAAATTCTAGCCAAATTTAGATATAGTATTTTGTCTTGTAATTGTTCAATCAAAACGGGATCAGTCGCTAATGCTATTTGATCTCTAATTCCTGCATGCATCACCGTTTTTATAATAGAGCCATTATCTAAAGTCCAACCATTACCAGTGACAAAGCTACTAACATTTTCTGACCATTTATTATCTAAAGGTTTAAATAATGAACCTAAAAATATGATAATCAACATGACTGGTGTAATGTATTTAATGATAAATTTATAAATATTAGGCACTTTAATATCAGCACCACTAGTAATTTCTCTCCATCCTTTATCCATTCCAAAAATCCAAGAGAATAATATTGTTTCTAACATTGCAAAAACTACTAAACTCACTGTTCCTGCCCAATAATCATATTCATCAAAAACACCTTCTTTATAGAAAATAACAGTTGGTAATCCTATAATTAGAATCATTGCTCCAAAAGACCATGCTCCTTTATTTTTAGACCATCCAAATTCATCTCTCATAAAGCCCATCCATGGAGTGCCCATCGCTAATGATGATGTGATACCCGCAAAAAACAATAATCCAAACCAGCATACTCCTGCTATAATTGATAAAGCGGG
Source organism: Flavobacterium sp. PL11 (assembly GCF_035985025.1). Taxonomy (NCBI): domain Bacteria; kingdom Pseudomonadati; phylum Bacteroidota; class Flavobacteriia; order Flavobacteriales; family Flavobacteriaceae; genus Flavobacterium; species Flavobacterium sp. PL11. The sequence goes on along the minus strand of NZ_JAXCIA010000018.1, from coordinate 83,667 downwards.
TCCCCATTGCTGGAATAAGTACGGCATCGTTTGAAATGCCATTCCAAAACCGGCATTTTGAAGAACCCAATCCAATCCTAAATAACCTGCGGCGATAGGAACAACAATTAAACTTCCAAGTACTACCTCAACAAATTCATTCATAAATCCCGCTGAAACCGCATTAAGAGCAATATCATCTTTAGAATCAATATATGCTGCATAGCAATGAATAGTTCCCATGCCGACCGATAAGGTAAAGAAAATTTGTCCCGCAGCTGCCATCCAAACTTTTAAATCAAGTATTGATTCATATTGGGGTGTCCAAAGAAAATTTAAACCATCCCAAGCGTTTGCATTAGGAAAAATATCCGAAGCACCAGAGGTACCAAGCGTTAACCCTCTAACGGCTAATATTACTCCAAATAGTATTAATAATGGCATACCAATTTTGGCAACTTTTTCAATTCCTCCTATTCCTTTTGATAAAATATAGGTATTCAATAGTAAGCAAATAACATAAAAGACAACTGCTTCATAAGGAATTCCAGTAGTGGAATATGCTATATCAGTATAAGAATTAAAAAAACCTGCAACTTCAGCTTGACTCATTCCATCAAATGTTCCTCTTAAGGTATGATAAACATAGGACATTGTCCATGATTCAATATAACAATAATAGGCAGCTACGGCAATATTAGTAAAAATACCAAACACACCAATGTATTTAAGAATTCTACCTTTTACCATTGAATCCAAGATGTAAGGAGTACTGTGATTGCCAAATTTACCTCCATATCTCCCTGAAGACCATTCGATAAATAATAAAGGAATTCCCATTACGAGAAAACAAATCAGATAAGGAATAATAAATGCTCCACCACCGTTTTGCACCGCCTGCACTGGGAATCTAAGAAAATTTCCTAAACCTACAGCGTTCCCAGCCATGGCGAGTATGAGTCCAACACGTGAACCCCATGAATCAACTTTTACTGACATATATATGTGTTATGTTATTTTTCAAAGATAATAAAACAATCGAAAAATAATTAAAATGTAAATAAAATGTTAATTGTTTTTACAAATCAAATACAGAAGTTCGCTTTGCACGAATTAAATCTTTTAATCGAATCCAGAATGCTAATGTTAAATAGATTCCAAAACCAAGTCCCGCCGTTACAAACGAAATATAAATAAAAAATATTCGCACACTGCTAGCTCTCATCCCTAAAGCATCAGCTAACCGAGACGAAACATGAAAACCATGTTTTTCAAAAAAGAATTTAAGTTTTATCATTGTTTTTGGCTGTTGGCTGTTGGCTGTTGGCTGTTGGCTGTTAGCTTTTGGCTTTTGGCTTTTGGTTTAGTGCAATATTACAAAATTAATAATTACAACATATTCTAATTCGCTCATTTTCTAATTTTATAAATAGCTCATTTGTTAATTAGCTCATTTTCTAATTTTGTAATTACTTTTCAGCAATTCTACTCCTATGGCACATTCAAGACATTTACTTTTATTACAATATTCATTCTTTAATTGTAATAGCGATTGAGATTCAAATGCATTTTTTGATTTTAAGCCAAATGAAGTGAATTTATCTATTACTGCATTTTGCTCTGGTTGTATTTGCATTAGTAATTGAATTAAATTTTCCGAGGCTTCTTCTCCAATATTTCTTGAATAGGCAAATTGAAGTGGAATTATCGTATTTATAACTACCAAATCAATAAAAGATTTAGAAAGCATTTTCTTTTTCTTTGGACTTTCCTTATCAAATTGATAATGGTTTTGCCAATATGCCGAAGCTCCTATTTGAAACAGATTGTAACCCGAATTTAAATCGTTAATCCTATTAATTTTCGAAAATAAATTGTGATAAACATGATATAGGTTAGCCAGTTGCGATAATCGAATGGTAGGAAAGTTGTCTGGACGATGTTTAAAAAATTGAACTGGGTTTAGGTGAACTGCTTTTAATTGATATTTATGCAGTAAATAAAAATACCTAAATTTTAAATCTTTAAAATAGTTATCCTCTTTCTCGCTTTCCAATAATCCAGCCATTCCAAAAATTAAAGCTTCAAGATTCTCTACTTCAAAACTTTCTTTTCTCACAATTGAAAATGGAATTGATTGCGCAATCTTCATAAAGACTTCACCATTTGTATTTAATCCAAAGTTTTTAGCTAAAAGTATAAATAGGACGGCTTCCCAATCTTGATTAGTTTGTTCTAATAATTCAAATATAGGTTTGGATTTACGTTCCAATCGTTCGAAAAAAAGACGCTCTTGCCAGTTATTTAAAATAAATTTATCAATATCTTTTATTTGCTTTTCGCAAAAAATCCATGTTTTGGGAGCAATTAATAATTGATAATTTGAAAGAGTTTCTGGATTGACATAGTTTTTGAGCTCTAGAACTGGAATTTCACTATTATCACTTCTAAATATGGCAGCATCATTTTCCCAAACTACATGTAGAATCACATTTTCATAAGCTGAATCTTGTTCGTGGTGATGTGCATACCAATCCGATGATTTAATATGAATTTCAACGTTTCCAGCCCACTTTTGATTTGCAATACTAATTTGAGCATTAAAAAAGTCAGGACCCGATAACTCTAAGTAATGTCCCACATTGATAATTATGATTTCCTCCTCATTTGATGTTTTCAAATTTAAGGTATCAAATTTTTTAAACTTCCAGACATGATGTAGAAAATCTTCTTTCATTGTTGGATTGTATCTAAAAGAGTTATTACGAGGGCTACTAAGGTAATAAAAAAATTATATGAAAAACGATGTAATTTGTTTTAAAAATTTATTCTTCAAGGTATTAAGAGTAATTAAAATAAAATAATGTCCTTTTATCTAAACATGTAAGTCATATAAGGATTCAATATATTCATTAATCATATTCTGAATGCATAAGATTAAATTATAATTTATTTGTCAAATTAAGGCGATATAAGTGAGCAAGCGGCGACATATAGAAAGACAATAAATTGTTTCTATAACTTATATAATCTAGCAATAAAGTTTAAACCATTTATTTATATTTGCTTTTAAACATTTTACCATTATGAAAAAATATTATTTTCTCTATATTATCTTTACTGTCGTTTTATCGGCTCAGGCTCAAAAAAACATAAAAGCACTAAAAGTAACTTATCTTAGAAGCACAAACGATAAAATCTTTGAAAAACAAGATCCTATATTCCTTTTTACTTCTGATAAAGTAAGTTTAGTTACAACTGAAAATATCACACTTAACAAAGCGAGCTTTCCAATTGAAGAAACATTTATTGATTTTGAACTTAAAACTATTTCATTGTTAGCTCAATTTAAAAATAGAAGTTCTATACTGAATGTGGATACTTCGGCTTTAGCCAAACAAAAATTTACAATTACGGATCAAACCAAAAAGATATTAGGATACAACTGCAAGAAGGCAACGACCTCAATAAATTCGAATAGTATCGAATTATGGTACACCACTGATTTACAATTAAAAGGCGCTCCCACTGCCCTAGGTCAAGAATTAGGATTAGTCCTTGAAATGGTGCGAAATGGAAATACTAAAACAACTGCCAGTAAAATTGAAGTATTGAAAAAAGTTCCAGCGTTGTTGAATTTACCCACTCAATCGCCTAAAAAAGTAGATCAACTCACTTATAAAGACCTGCTCTGGAAAAGTCGCTTTGTTACTATTCCAGTATTTGAAAAAGAGATTATTAATTTTGTGGATGCACCAAAATCTAATGACAGTATTCTCAAGTTTGCGAATGGAACAGTAATTCTAAAAAAGGTAAAATTTCCTGAAATTAAAAATGGTAGTGATATTTTTATTGATTTAACGGAGCAATCTAATGGCGATGCTTATGATAGAACAGGAACTATATTCTTGATTCCTACTGATCAATCTATTTCATTTTTAGACGGTTTACAACAAGGAGTTAAATCACTACCAATTTATGAAAACGGAAATGGTAAAAAATATCAAGGTGTGGTTCGCACTGAAAATTATGCACCACTTTTAGAGTTAATGCGTTTTTTTACTCCTTTTGGCGTTAAGCATTTCAATAATTTAGAGTTGAAAAACAAAGTGTGGCAAGACAGTGCGTTTTATCGCCAAGAAATTTCACAATTACTTCCCGCACTGAGTAATAAAGAAGTTTGGATTGGAGCAAACATAGGAAACTATGACCAAGGCGGACATAAAATTAGCTTGAATGTAACGATTCATCCTGGCTATAGTAGAGAAGAGAATAATTCTTGGTTATTACCTATTTTCAATACCAATAATGTGATGGAAATGGCAGGACAAGATTATGCGACAATGTTTAATAGTGAAAAAGGATTAGAGGTAAATTTTGAAATTCCCGAGGGCTTAACTAATGTTCAATTAAGTTATATTACCACAGGACATGGTGGATGGGGAAATGGCGATGAATTTGTACCTAAAAAAAATACTATACTCGTGGATGAGAAAGAAGTTTTTAGCTTTACACCATGGCGTACTGATTGTGGATCATATAGACTGAGCAATCCCGCATCAGGAAATTTTAATAATGGATTGTCATCCTCTGATTTAAGTAGATCAAACTGGTGTCCTGGAACGATTACTAATCCTATTCTAATTGATTTAGGCAATCTATCTGCTGGAAAACACAGCATGCGTATAAAGATTCCGCAGGGAGCTAGTGAAGGTACAAGTTTTAGTTCTTGGAATGTTTCCGGAATTTTGATTGGAAAAAAAGGTTAGAGGTGTTAAGTGTTAAGTATTAAGTATTAAGTATTAAGTATTAAGTATTAAGTGTTAAGTATTAAGTGTTAAGTGTTAAGTATTAAGTGTTAAGTATTAAGTATTAAGTGTTAAGTATTAAGTGTTAAGTGTTAAGTGTTAAGTGTTAAGTATTAAGTATTAAGTATTAAGTATTAAGTATTAAGTATTAAGTGTTAAGTGTTAAGTGTTAAGTGTTAAGTGTTAAGTGTTAAGTATTAAGTTAGAGGTTAGCGTTTAGAAGTTAGAGGTTAAAGGTTAAAAGTTAGAGGTTAGAGGTTCCAATCACGAATCACGCATTACGATTCACGATTCACGATTCACGATTCACGATTCACGATTCACGATTCAAGATTCACGATTCACGATTCACGATTCACGATTCACGATTCACGATTCACGATTCACGATTCACGATTCACAATTCACGATTCACGATTCACGATTCACGAATCACGGTTCACGATTCACGATTCACGAACTACGAGAGACCTTTGCTAAAATAAAAAGCCACAAATCAAATATAAGATATTTACCATCTTACTATATCTGATTTGTGGTTATAACTTATTATTTTATAGAACCTATAATATCATACTTAGTGATGATATGAAATTTTTGATTTTCTAACTCCACTAAAACTGCAGCGTTATCCTTTGTGAATAATTTTGAAACTTCTTCAATAGATGTTGCTCTATTGACTACTGGGAATGGTTTTCCCATGATTTCTTTGATTGGTTTGTCAGCTACATCTTTATTGGCGACATAACTTTGAAACAAGTCACTCTCATCTACAGAACCTACAAAACCAGTGACATCGATCACAGGAATCTGAGAGATTTTGTATTTACGCATTCGCTCAATAGCGTGTGAAACTAACTCTTCTGTACGCACTACAATCAAAGGCTTGTTGATGTGATCTTTGATCACATCTTCGGCTTTTGTAATTTCTTGTTCTAGAAAACCACGTTCGCGCATCCAGTCATCATTAAACATTTTACCCACATAACGACTACCTGAATCGTGAAACAAAACTACTACTACATCATCTGGCCTAAAGTTTTCTTTAAGCTGCAGTAATCCTTTGATGGCTGCACCGGCAGAATTACCTACAAAAATTCCTTCTTCTAAAGCGATTTTACGTGTATAAACCGCGGCATCTTTATCAGTTACTTTTGTGAAACCATCAATTAGAGAAAAGTCAACATTTTTAGGCAGAATATCTTCCCCTATTCCTTCGGTTATATAAGAGTAAATTTCGTTTTCGTCAAAAATTCCAGTTTCATGGTATTTTTTAAAAACCGAGCCATAAGTATCTATTCCCCAAATCTTAATATTGGGATTTCTCTCCTTTAAATATTTAGCCACGCCAGAAATGGTTCCACCCGTTCCTACACCTACAACAAAATGGGTTATTTTACCTTCGGTTTGTGCCCAAATTTCAGGCCCCGTTTGTTCATAATGCGCTATGGCATTTGACGGATTATCGTACTGATTTACATACCAAGAATTAGGTGTTTCATCAGCTAGCCTTCTAGAAACAGAATAGTAAGATCGTGGATCTGTTGGTTCAACATCCGTTGGACATACGATTACTTTAGCTCCTACTGCGCGAAGGATATCCATTTTTTCTTTAGATTGCTTATCTGAGATTACGCAAATTAGTTTGTAACCTTTTACGATTGCCACTAAAGCTAATCCCATTCCGGTATTGCCTGAAGTTCCTTCAATAATAGTTCCTCCAGGTTGTAAACGACCGTCAGCTTCAGCATCTTGAATCATTTTTACGGCCATTCGATCTTTGACAGAATTTCCTGGATTAAATGTTTCCACTTTAGCAAGAACAAGAGCATCGACTTCTGATGTGATTTTATTTAGTTTTACTAATGGAGTATTGCCTATTGTGCCGAGTATATTTTCTGCGTATTGCATTACATTTTAATTTAAAGATGGTAGTTTGTTATAAAACTTTTTGCAAAGATAGTATTTTGTTATAAAATATTCTATGTAGCACGATTTTGCGTTAGTGATAAAAGCGGCATCCTTTCCTTGCTGCCTTTGGGCAAGGAAAGATATAGCGGTTAGCACGTAAAAACGCCCAAATAAAAAAATTAATTAAAGAAATTCCAAGTCAAACCAAAACGAATCGTAAAATCACGTGAAGGATTATTAGGTGAGGAATAAAAATTATTTCCCGTAAAGGAGGAATTAAAATGTTCTACTTTAAAATAGATTCTGGTTCTTTGAATTTTTGCATTGACAAAAAAATCTAAGTTAGGGTGATTGCCAATTTCTTTACTATTTTGAACAAAAAACTCTCCAATGACAGGATTGTAATCATTAGCATAATATGTAGAAAAATAATTCAGCATTATTCCTGTTTGTAGAAACAATGCTTTTTTAAACATATACGTAGTAAAATACAAAGTATTTCTGGTTACAATTTCTGGCACATTCAAAATGTCGTCTGACTGTTCTACTTTTTGAAATAAAAGTGTATTATCCAGAGCAAATTTTCCGAATTTGAACTCTCTATTAGCTTTTAGTGATATATAATTTAATGTGCCACTGTATTGGGCTGGAGCAATAATTTGCGCGCGAATAGCAGTTTGTGAGTCCGTTGAAATATCATTAAAATAAAGATGATCTTTCATTATAGAAAATTGGAGGTCAGCGTTAACCCAAGGTGAAATTAAATTAGCCTTTAAAGAATTAATTTTCTCATTTTGGAAATTATTGAACCAGTTGTATTGCACATAACTACTTTGATACAAATTATAATTGTTGTTAGGCAACTTATTTATATTTTGATATTGAAATGCCACTTGGATATCATCATTCCAATCATATTTTAATTGAGCATCTAAATTAGAAAGTGATTGCTCAGTAATAGACCTTGAATATAGAAATTTACCATTCCATTTGTCTTTACGATATTCATATTGCCCGCCTGCTACATTTATTTTTTGACTAAAAGAGCTGGGAATTGTATTTTGATTGTCGAATACAAGAATTCTACTATAATAGGAATTCGATCTAAAGTCGTCTATAAAAAATTTAAATTTGCCTAAAGTGCTATTTTCATAAATAACTCCTAGCTGGTTATACATCTTATTATAACGTGTCTGATCATTGATTCCACTCTCCAGAAAGGATTCACCAAATCTAAATATTGAATTATTTCCCACTACCGAAGGAACCGTTAATTGATTGTATTCATAAAATTTATTTTCATAGTTGAATTGATGCGTTACGTATAAATTGTTAGCACCATTTTTAGGATTAACTCTAAAATTATGATCGACAAAAATTCTTTTCCCTTTTAAAAACGAACTGGCGTTATTGAGAAAAACTTCAAAACGTTGACGGTTGTTATAGTTAGCATCTTCACTTTCAAAATTTTCAATTGTTGTAATTCCGCCATTTTCTTCATTTAAAATATCCTGATAGGTATAATGGGTGTTTAAATAATATCTTTTATTTTTAGTGTTGTAACTGCTTGTAAATCTAAAATTACCTGTACTTGCTAATTGATTTATATACTCACCTTCAGACCGTAAACCTCTATAAGCTATTGAAAAATTAAGATTTTCTGAAGTGTTTAGTGTAATAATTGCATCTACAGATTGACCTTTCTTTATTGTCGTTTTAAAATACAATTCTGTTAAAGGGGTGGCGACAGAATAGTATTTAATTTGGTTGGCCTCCAAAAAATTAAAGTGTTTTGCTTTAAAACCAAATTCTGGATAAGGAGAAAAATCAGTTAAGTTATATTGAAGTGTGTTATAGGTTTGACCGTCATTAGGAAAAGGCAGAAGGCCAAAAGTATCTTTTCGCAAATAATTATGACTGTATTCTTTTTGTATAGTTAGAGAGGTATCAATATAAGTAGTGTCTCGATCAATTGTAATTACGCGATAAAGTTCGATGGGAGCAATTTTAACATTGGCAGAATCTTTAACAGCAACTTGCTGTTTTTGTGATTGCGCATGGCAAATAACGGTAAGCAGAAATAAAAATAATATTGCTTTTTTCATAAATGTATAAAACGATAATTAGAATCTTGAGATTGTTTTAGTACTAGTAAAACAACTTTCATTTTCTATTATTATGGGTATAAAAATAAAAAGCCAAAGGTAGGTAAATAAATAAAAAAAAGGATGCAATGAATAATTGAAATAGATGACCTAAATACCGTTGATCGACCCTGTTTAATGTCAAAATGTTAGTAGCTAGCATCAGTTTTTTTGCGATAATTTTTTATTTATGACATAAAATTATGTAATTCTAATACACTTGTAAGTTATAGTAATAATTAATTATTGCATTTATCTGTCTTGATTTAGTTACTTCTAGGGTCTTAGTTTGACAAAAATATTTATTGTTTAAACTTATGGGTTCCAAAAATGATTAGAAATTATATTTAAAACTTACATGGCTTTTATGATTAAAAACAACATTAATTGCTTCTAACTACTTATCTAAGGAGAGTCTACCAATAATCTAATTATTTATTAACTAAAACATTATAAAAAATTCAAATCAGTTGCTTTAATTTATCCAAATGGCTGTTTGGTAGATAAAAATTTCTCTACTTTTGCGCTATGTTTACACTATTTAAATCGAAACCTGTTTTAAAGGATTTAATTCCTAATGATTATATTGACATTCACTCTCACTTGATGCCAGGAATTGATGATGGTGCTAAAACTATAGAAGATACCTTCAGACTCACTACTGCTTTACAATCTTTTGGTACATCACAAATTATTACAACGCCTCATATCATTCAACATGTATGGGACAATACCCAAGAACAGATTTTATCCAAAAAAGAATCAACAAAGGTTGCGTTAGAACAAAATAACATCAAGATTCCTTTTAATGTTGCTGCTGAATATTTAATGGATGACCAGTTTGTACGTTTATTTGAAACGGGGGAACTTTTGACCTTAAAAGATAATTATGTACTTGTTGAAATGTCCTATATCAATCCACCCATACAATTATACGCTATACTTTTTGATTTACAAGTAGCAGGTTATATACCCGTGTTAGCTCATCCAGAACGTTATTTATTTTATCACAATAACTTTAATGAGTACTTAAAATTAAAAAAAGCAGGATGTTTGTTTCAGTTGAATTTGTTGGCAGTTGTAGGATATTATGGGTTTGAAATTACTAAAATCGCCGAAATGCTATTACAAAAAGGAATGTATGATAATGTAGGATCCGATGTACATCATGATAATCATATCGCAGCTTTTAACCAGAAAGTGAAGGTTAAAGATATCGTTCCCTTAACAGAAGCTATAGCCAACAATAATTTTTTTAGAAACAATTAGAAGAAGTGCAGAGCTCTAATTAGCTGAATTTAATATTCAATGAGGACACAAACAATTACTGCAATAAATTATTAAAATGGTTTGCCGGTCCTATTTTTATTAATTGTGTAATATGGTATATTCTTTAAGGTCCTAGTGACAGTACATATAGTATAATCTCCTCCCGATTATAACTCTTCTATTTTTATCATACCTTCCTTTATTATTATTTAGTATAGCAATTTTCTATTGATTTTACTAATTGTATTTTTGTCAAATTGGGATTAGTTGAGATTTTGCATGACTTATGGAAAGGGTTTCGACTACGCTCAACCGGACAAAAATTCAGTAACATAAGACAATATATATAAATGTGGAGTGATAGTAATTAATAGCAATTATAAATAAAAAAAAGTCCGAATAGCCAAGACTATCCGAACTTATTAAAATGATAAACGTAATATTCTATTCAATATAAAAACTATGATTTTTTAAGAATCAGTTCTTTGATGATTGACAATCGAATCAGTAGATAAATAGTAGTTAACAATACTAAAATTATTGCAGTTGTAATAAAATTTAGATAGCCTTGCATATTTAAATAAATAACAATACAATTGAGTAACAATTGTGCTCCTGCATATCCTGCTGACACAGAAACATGTGAAAAGCCTTTTTCATTAGCCAAATATTGATATAAATGTGAACGATGAGGCTCAAAGATATTTTCTTTTTTGATAAGACGAGTTACAATTGTGATAACGGCATCGATACCATAAATAGCAAAAAATAATATAAATCCTAATTGATTGGTCTCTATTATTGTTTTGATCATTATATACCCTAAAAACAGTGCCATGCTAATACTTCCAACATCGCCAGCAAATGTCTTTGCTCTCTTACGTACATTAAAATATCCAAAAACAACACAGCTAATCCCCATTACGATTAATAATGGTAAAATAGGTTGATTTACAGGTAAAAAAGCAAATGTGATAATAGCTATTAGTGAATATAGCACGGTGATACCATTGATCCCATCCATAAAATTAAATGCGTTTACCCAACCTATCATCAACACAAAAATAACAGGAAGCAACCAAATGGCTCCATCAAATAAATTTAAATCATAAAATATTAAAGCTACAGCAACAAGGTGCGACGTAAATCGTGGCAACTGAGATAATGGTTTTATATCATCGATAAAACTAACAATACCGACAATACTAACTGCTACAGCAATTTGCCAAGAGACATATCCTAAGAAATAAGTAATGATTATTGCAATGGGAAATAGAATCCCTCCTCCTCTTATGGTAATATGTTGATGTGATGACCTACAGTTAGGCTTATCTACAATATTAAACTTATCGGCAATCTTAAAATAAATAAGTTCAATACCTATTAGCAAAATAATTAATGCTAAGTATTCCATGCTTTTTTGATGTATTTCATAACTTCCTCTTAAATTAATAGCTAATGAACAGCATAATATTTTAATTGTTAATCGCTATAATTTTTGTTTTAAAATCCCTAATAGGTATTCACCATATCCTGATTTTCTTAATGGTTCGGCTAGATCTCTGAGTTGCTGCTCTGATATAAATCCTTGTCTCCACGCGATTTCTTCAATACAACCTACTTTAAGACCTTGACGCTCTTCAATTACTTGAACAAATTGTCCTGCTTGCATCAAGCTGTTAAATGTTCCTGTATCCAACCAAGCGGTTCCTCTACTTAATATCCCCACTTTTAAAGCGCCTTTTTCAAGATATACTTTATTGACATCCGTAATTTCATATTCACCACGGGCACTGGGTTTAATATTTTTAGCAATTTCAACCACTGAATTATCGTAGAAATACAATCCGGGAACAGCATAATTAGATTTTGGCACCAATGGCTTTTCCTCAATAGAAAGTGCGTTTAAATTTTTATCAAACTCTACCACGCCATAACGTTCTGGATCGGATACATGATAGGCAAAAACAACTCCGCCCTCTGGCTTAGTATTGGATGTAAGCAATTGATCCATATTAGAACCAAAAAATATATTATCTCCTAAAACTAATGCAACACTATCATCACCAATAAATTCTTCTCCAATTACAAAAGCTTGGGCTAAGCCATTAGGAATGGCTTGTTCAGCATAACTAAAGTGGCAGCCGATATTTTTTCCATCTCCTAATAATTTTTTGAAGTTAGGTAGATCATGTGGTGTCGAGATAATTAATATCTCATTTATTCCTGCCATCATCAATGTTGATAATGGATAATAAATCATCGGTTTGTCATAAACCGGCATCATTTGCTTGCTCATGGCAAGTGTCAATGGATGTAAACGAGTGCCGGATCCTCCGGCGAGTATTATTCCTTTCATAGTTTATTTCGTAATTAGTGATTCGAAAAGCGTGATTCGTATCAATTCTTATTTGTTATTTATATATCGAATAAGTCCAAAAAGCATTTGTTTTATTTTTTCGATTTGTACTAAATAAGTTTCAATTGAATCTATAAATTGTAATCGATTTGCAAGTATTAATTGCGTTTCTATTTCAGACAATGAGCCCATTGCAAAATATAAAAATTGTATAAATTCTTTGTCACCTTTTCTAGCTGCTCCTTCAGCAATATTACTCGGAATAGAAACCACTGCTCTTTTAATTTGGCTTGATAATCCATATTTTTCGTCTGCTGGAAATTCTTTTGTTAATGCATAAATATCTTCTGCAAGCAACATAGATTGTTTCCAAACATCTAAATCTTTATGATTTTTCATATTTTTCAATGATTTGCTTTTAATTGTTTGCTCCTCTACTTATGATTATTTTTACTACTAAATCAATTATATGTATTTTAAGTGAAATCCTATTAATGAATTACTATCAACTCGCTAATTTCCCTCATTCACAAATATCCCATCTCAATTTTCGAATTACAAATCACGATTCACGATTCACGATTCACGATTCACGATTCACGATTCACGATTCACGATTCACGATTCACGATTCACGATTCACGATTCACGAATTACTTATACTGCTTATCATAATAACTCGCGTATGCTCCCGACGTCACATTCTTCAACCAACTCTCATTATCCAAATACCAATTTACTGTTTTCTCTAATCCTTGTTCGAAAGTCACTGAAGGTTCCCAGCCTAGCTCTTTGTTAATTTTAGAGGCGTCAATAGCATAACGCAAGTCATGTCCTGGACGATCTTTAACATAAGAAATTAATTGTTCCGAAGTTCCAGCGGCTCTTCCTAACTTTTCATCCATTATTTTGCACAACAGTTTCACCAAGTCAATATTTTGCCATTCGTTAAAACCGCCAATATTATAGGTATCGTGATTAACTCCTTTATGAAACACTAAATCGATAGCAACAGCATGATCTTCAACAAAAAGCCAATCGCGAGTGTATTTACCATCGCCATAAACGGGTAAAGGTTTGTTTTGAATAATATTGTTTATAAACAGCGGAATCAGTTTTTCAGGGAAATGGAACGGACCGTAATTGTTGGAGCAATTTGTCAGTACATACGGAAAATCATAAGTTTCACCATACGCTCTTACAAAATGGTCAGAACTTGCTTTAGAGGCCGAATATGGAGAATTAGGATCGTAAGCCGTTGTTTCTGTAAACAATCCTACAGCGCCTAAGCTCCCATAAACCTCATCTGTGCTAATGTGATAAAAACGTTTGCCTTGCATGTTGTCTTTCCAAATCATTTTGGCAGCGTTCAAAAGGTTTACTGTTCCAATGACATTTGTTTTTACAAATGATAATGGGTCTGTGATAGAACGATCTACATGTGATTCAGCGGCTAAATGCAGAACACCTTCAAATTGATGTTCAGAAAAAAGTGCATCTATAAAAGCAGCATCAACTATATCACCTTTTACAAAAGTATAATTTGGAGCATTTTCAATATCTACAATATTTTCTAAGTTACCTGCATAAGTCAAAGCATCCAAATTATAGATATGATATTCCGGATAGTTATTTACAAAACGTCTTACCACGTGCGAACCAATAAAACCTGCACCTCCTGTTATTAGTATTTTTTTCATTTGCTTTTAATTTTACGAATTAAAACGAATTTAACGAATTAATTTATGTTGACTATTCTTTTATAAAACAAAGAAGACATGCCAAAGTTAATCAACATACCTAATTCCATTTTTGTACATTTTAAATAATTTTTCAACTGTGCATAAAACACATCTGGAATATAAGAGACCGCTTTTAGCTCCAAAATAATAGCACTATAGCAAACAAAGTCGGCTCTATACTGTTTTTTCAATTTCTCATTGTCATAATACAATTCTAATTTCAACTGTCTTTTAAAAGGAATATTCTGAAGTAGAAATTCTTTCTCTAGCGCTTCCTCATAAACCGCCTCCAAGAATCCTGCTCCTAATGACCGATGCACTTTCATACAAGCCCCAATAATCTTAAAGCTTTCATCTTTATAAAGTATTTTAGTATGGGAATCCATTCGTTTTAATTCGTTTTAATTCGTTTTTCAATTCGTTTCAATTCGTAATAATTCGATGCACTTCCTCAAACTCTCCTTATACTCTGGCACAACCACACCAAACGTATTTTTAATTTTTGTTTTATCCAATAAGGAATACGCGGGTCGTTTTGCGGGTGTGGGATAATTTGAAGCTGAGATTCCGCTTACTTCACACTCAAAACCGCCTATTTCTTTAATTGCTAAAGCAAATTCATACCAACTAATTTCCCCTTCATTAGAAAAATTATAAATACCAGCTTCCCACTTTGTGTGTTCTATAATGGTTATGATAGCTTGCGCCAAATCAGCTGCATAGGTTGGAGAACCTACTTGGTCATTAACCACATTCAAACTGTCTTTTTCTTGCATCAAGCGTGACATTGTTTTAACAAAATTATTCCCAAAGCTGGAATAAACCCATGACGTACGGATAATAATTGCATCCGGATTAGCAGTCATACACGCTTTTTCTCCTGCTAATTTAGTAACACCATATACATTTATAGGGTTTGTTTGCGCCGTTTCGGTTAGCGCTACAGCTGAGTTTCCATCAAAAACATAATCAGTTGATATATGGATCAATTTACAATTATTAGCTTGACTCCATTTAGCCATTATCTCCACTGCTTGATGATTTAAAACATCTGATAGCTCTATTTCAGTCTCTGCTTTATCAACTGCCGTGTGCGCTGCACAATTAATGATTATTTGAGGATTAATTGCTGCTATTTTTTGTTCTAAATGAGCTAAATCACATAAATCTAATTCTTGATAATCAGTAAAAACCCAATCATATTGTGTTTTAGTTACAGCTATTTGTCTGAGCTCTGAACCTAATTGGCCGTTTGCTCCTGTTATTAAAATTTTTTTCAATATTATTTATTGTTTATCAATATTAATTTAATTCTCCTATTTCTTAAAACTCCAAATCAATTCCATTAAACCCTGGCAAAACTAAATCCTTCTTCTCCCTCCTCACTTGCAATCAAACACCCAAAACAATCATAGGATCAATGTCTAATTTCTGACTGATATCTCTTGCCGTTTTTAGGGACGGTTCGCTTTTACCTGTCAAATACTCACTAACCCTTGAAGTGCTAACTCCCAATAGTTCCGATAAGCGTTTTTGATTTAAACCGCGCTCATACATCCGCAATTTCATTACTTCAATTAAGGTAGGTGCTTGTATAGGTTCGTTAGCTTCTTCATAATCGGCTACTAAATCAGAGAGTAAATCCAATTCAATAAAATTTTTATCATCATTAGCGGTACTGTTATCTACAAGAACTAATAATTCGACAATGCGATTGCTTACTGCTACATGTTCTTTTTTTGTTTGTATTGTTCTCATAATTTCTAAATGTTTGAACAGTCTATTTTATCGTATTGGGAATGTGTACCAATAAATCGGATATAAACTTTGCTTGAAACAAAAATTATAATAGCCACGAGTCTATAGTCATTCCCTTTTGTATTGAATACATAGCGATTATCGCCCACATAATCCACACTATTAAAAGCTTGCTTAATGTCGTTTAAAGTATTCCACTCGCTTCTTTTGACTTTAAAATACCAATCTCTCAAAGCAACATCGGAGCCTGCGTGTTTTTCTGTAAATTCTTTAATTTTTGTAAACGTGACGATCCGCATTTGCTTTTAAGTCTAAAATCAATTACGAAGATAAAATAATTTTGATTTACAAAATTTAATTACAAAAATCAGGATGACGATATGGCGATGAATTATTCCATATCCCGATATAATCCGAGATCACACATTACTGTAGGCCAAAACGAGAATTCCCTCCTCACTTCCGTCTCTTGACTTCTTACTTTTCACCCGCCACTTCTCCCGACAAACTAAAACTCACAATCCAACCCATTAAACCCAACGTAAAAAATTATTTGCGAACTTTGCGGATAAATTACCTCGGGGCAGAGCCCCAGCGGTATTAGCGAAATAATAGCCGCAGATTCACAGATTTTCAAGAATCTTTTTTAATCTGTGAATCTGTGGTTTACCCAAACTAAAACTTCGAAAAATTCAACTTAAAAAGAGTAGTAATCAACGCAATATTTAACCCAGTATTAGCGAAATAATAACCGCAGATTCACAGAGATTTTTGGAAATCTTTTTTAATCTGTGAATCTGTGGCTAAAAACCAATTCCATCAAAACCCAAAAAAGAAAAGATTGCGAACTTTGTGTCTACTAAACTAAAACTCCCAATCAATATCCTTAAAAGCAGGCAATATTAGATCTTTTTCAGACACAATAACATCATCAGGATTAATCTGCCAATCAATTGCTAAGCTAGCATCATCATACCTAATTCCTCTTTCGCTATTTTTATCGTACACTTGATCCACTTTATATAAAACAGAAGCGGTATCACTCAATACTGAAAATCCATGAGCAAAACCATGAGGAACCATTAATTGCTTTTTATTTTCAGCGCTTAAAACAACTGAAAAATGCTGGCCATAAGTGGGTGAATTTTTACGTAAATCTACCGCAACATCTAAAATTTCTCCTTGTAACACTCGCACTAATTTAGCTTGCGCAAAAGGAGCAATTTGCAAATGCAATCCACGAATGACACCTTTAGTGGAAAAAGACTGATTGTCTTGAATGAAATTATAGCTGATTTCGTGTTCTTTAAATTTTGCTTTATTGTGAGCTTCAAAAAAATAACCACGCTCGTCGTTGAAGATGGTGGGAGTAATTATAACGAGATCTTTTATTGTTGTCTTATCTATGGTCATTGGTAATTTGATATTTATATGAAATTTTTCTCAATAAATTTCAAAACGGATTGAGGATTCCAATTTATTTTTTTTACTGCTTTACTATCATCGAAAGTTAAATCCGAAGTTATTTTTTGAATTTTCAATGAATTAATTGGAGAATTTTCACCTAAAAAATCGCCTAGTCTACCCAGTGATTTCGCTAATGATACTGACATATTCAAAGGCTTTTTTTTATTATTTGATGATGCTATTGCGGTGCTTAAATCAAAAAAATTAGGATGTCTTCTATCAGTTAAATTATATATACCTCCAATGGGAGCAACAACAGGAATTAATAAAGCAACATCAGAGGCCAAAACCATACTTTTTTTTGCCTTACCGCCACCTATATTGAAATAAAATCCCTTTTTTATCCCTTTAATCATCGCTCCCAAATTACCCGGTGGATTAGTGCCAACAACTAGAGGTAATCGCAAAATCGTACATATAACCATATTTTTTGCACACCAGTCTTGAATTAATTTTTCTGCTAAAATTTTACTTTTCCCATAGGGGTCTGTGGCCATCAACGGGTGTTCTTCATTAATATTAATTCCAGTAGTTGCGCCATAGACACTTACTGAACTGATGAAAACAAATTGTTTGGGTAAATTATTTTGTTCAAGTCCTTTCAAGAGGTTTTCTGTGCCTTTAACATTAACATCAAAAAAAGATTGAATCTCGATATCCGTTCTAGGAACACTGTGTGCTTTACCGGCTAAATGAATAACGAGATCTACGTTTACAACATTAATTACTGGAATAATTTTTGAAAAATCGCAAATTATATCACTATTAGCTCTTCCAATTGTTGTTATCGTGAAGTCTTGAAGCTTGATATAGTCAAAAACAATTCTACCTAGAAATCCTGAAGATCCAGTTATTAGTAATGATTTCATTTAATTTAAATTAAGAAAAACTAAAATTGTCTCAATTTGGGAAGTATTCTGTAAAATGGGTACAAAAATCTATTCACATTAATTTCATTGGATTTAAATGCCCTTATACATTCAATATTCTGCTTATAAATATTCCCTAAGCTTTTATTTGTTTCGCCTCCTAAACGCATTTTAACTAGTGGTTCCTGAAGATATTTCGTAGAAATTTTATGCTTTTCAAAAAAACGTAACATTATTTCAAAATCTGCAGCTAGTTTAAATTTAAGATTAAATGCCCCGTAACTCTCATAAATCGATTTCTTTAAATAAAGTGTAGGGTGAGCGGGATGCCATCCATCTTCAAAAGGCTTTTGTGTTCCAGTGACCCATCGACGTATTATTTTATCGGTATTATTTTGCGATACATAGTATAAATCTGCATAAACTGAATCTAATGTTTTTTTATTATAAAATAATTGCATTACTTTTTGGATAGCGTTGTAATCGCAAAACAAATCATCTGAATTGATCAATCCAATTACATCACCAGTTGCCATTTGAATTCCCTTATTCATTGCATCATATAATCCTTTATCAGGCTCGCTTATCCAGATCATACGCTCATTAAATATTTGTTCATATTCCTTTATAATTTCAATAGTATTATCTTTCGAGTTACCATCTATAATTATATACTCAATATTGGAATAGGTTTGTTTTAACACTGATTCAATAGTATCACGTAATGTTTTCGAACTATTGTAACATACAGTTATAATGGAGATTTTCATTTTTTTTTAAATTAAGACAACAATAATTGGTAAAATTCTTTAACAACGTCTTCCCATTTTTTTGGAAATTTATTTAAAACAATTGAGTAATCATTAGTAATACCTGCGCTATAATCCTTTTTGTAAAAATTAATTGCTTCTAAAAATGATTTCTCATCATACGGCTTAAAGTAATAAGCGACATCTTCACAAACCCATTTAGAATAATTAAAATCGGCTACAATGATTGGTAAATTAATTGTTAAAGCTTCGATTAAGGGCAATCCATAACTTTCCATTGATGAAAAAAATAATAATGCGGTAGCTCTTTTATAATACTCATTCATTTGATCTGAATTTAATTTCCCTAAGTTTTTCAAGAATTTTATTGATTTAAACTCTTCAAATTCACTATCACTTAAAGTAACCCAAATCTCAAAATCATTACAATTAATTTTATTTTTAAGGCAGTATGTATTAACTTTTAATAAAAAATCATGCTTTTTATGTGGGTAAAAAGCAGCTGGATAAAATAAATAATGTTTTTCATCTTTGCGCAAAACAAATTTATTCTCAACTTGTAACCAATTTGGCACTGGCTGAGGAATAACAACGATTTTATTTTTTAATGAAGGATAAGACAGTAGCATTTCCTTAGCCATGGCACCAGTTTGTACAATAATTTTTTTTGCATATTTATGATTGACTGAAAATAAAAATCTATTTATTCTAAACTTCCAGCTGTTACTTGAATAATTATTATATTTAGGATAAACCAAATTAGACTGGTGAACCAAAACAATTTGATTAGAAATACCTCTTAATGGAATATCCCCTAAAACAATTGTGGGATAATTTTGAAAAATTAACTTTGAAAAAAAACACTCCACGAATCTTGAAATGGAGTTAGGTAAATTCCTCGTATAAATTTTAAAATTCCCATTGTTAAAATTTAAATTATTGAACGACTCATTTTTCGCTAGATATATAGTAGTATCCGCTAATAAATTTAATCTATCCGCTGCTTGTAGGAACGACAGGACTACTTGAGAAGCACCTAAGCCATTAATATTGGAGGCATTAATTTGATTATTCATACATATTTAAAAAAAACAAAATGATAGTAATTAGTTGTAGTAATTAAATTTATATTAGGATATATGACTATGGTTAATTAAAGAAAGTGCGCTATCTAGTTTTTATTTTGCCCTCAAATTTTAATCAATTAAATTTATTTTACACGTTAATTTAATTGTTATAAATCCTTAATTCCAATTAAAAATTTATGACCAAAACATCATTAAAATATGTAAACTAAAAAATAATTTTCAATAATTAATTTATATCTATACTAAAATACCTTTCAATTTTAGTATTATTTATGTAAATAGTTTAGTTAAAAGAAGAAATTATTTTATAACATTTGAACCTAATCATCTATTTAGTAACTAATTATTTTTACATGTTTTAAAGTTGATAAAATAATTTTTGATAATTATTAACTACAAGAAATATTTTTTTTTATTTTATAATATTACATCTAATTGTATAAAATTCAAGATACTTTAGCTTTAAAATATTATTATTTCGAGTATCTGAAGATCAGGTTGACGCTATTAATATGAAATCAACTTTTACAACGTAAATCAAAATTAAAAAGTAATTAACACAAAATTTTTTGAAAAGTAATTTTTTATGGATTTTCTGTTGATATTTAAATTGCTTATTATTAGATACTTATATTTAATAACTGAACTTATTGTACGTAATTAGTTTCATACCGTGTTAATAATTAATTATCCATTTTAGTCATTTTTTTTTATCTTTAATTCAATAAAATTATATCAACATCATCAATATAGATTGCATCGGTCAGAAGCATTTATGTAATTTTTTTAATTATTGATTCAATCATATTTAAATAACGGTTTATTATTTCCACGTTTTTTTTATTTCCTAAAATAGAGAATATAAACTTTTTAATTTTTAATTCAATTCTCTTTCTTTTAAAATAAATTGTCCTACTAAATGAAAATTTTTTAAGGTAATAATTTGTTGATTGCATTAAATTTCTAAAACTATTATCAGTCATCAATTTTCGATCATCTATTTCATGGATATAACTTTTTTTATTCTCAAAAATAATATCTTGTTTTATCGTCAATATCCGTCGTGTAATATCCGGCTCTTCACAGTATAAGAATAAATTTTCATCAAAATAATTAATGGCTTTGAAAGCTTCGCTAGTAGTAAAAAAATATGCCCCTGAAAGAAACATATATTTATTATTAAAGTAATTTATTTTATTAAAAAAAATTGTCATTAAAGAATCTAAAATTGGAATAAAATTTTCAGGATTAATATAAAAAGACAAATCAGATCCGCCTATTTGTTTATAGCCGATAAGAGAAAGGTTTGGATTATTTAAAAATTTACTTATGGCATCACGAAATAAAGGCTCAGTCATAGTAATATCAGGATTCATTATTGCAATATATTTACCCTTTGCCTCTTTTATACCTATGTTATTTCCTTGCCCATATCCTCCATTCCTATCATTTTTTATTAAAATTATGTCTTTTGGATATTTTATTTTTATTAAATCAAACAAAATTGCATTATTCTCGAAATCACTATTATCAACTATAATAATCTCTAAATCCTCATTTAAATCATTATATAAAATTAAATTATCTAAACATTTCTCAATCAAATTTTGAGAATTGTAAGTAACAATAATTACGCTAAGCAGTTTCATAAATCTATTTTTATTTTATATCTGGTAGATAATCAATTGAATTAAAAGAGCGAACAAATTCAAAACGATAGGAATCTGCTTCTCCAAAGAGTAGAGGTGTTAAAATATAAATGTAAAAGAGTAAAAAAATTAACAGTGATAAAAGTCCAATTAAACTACTAAAATAAGGATAAAATGATTTTTCTAATCTAAGTGGATAAAGAAAAAGACAAATCCAGACCACTAAAAATCCTTGTACATATCTGTGTCCTAAAACTTGAAGATAAAAAGCAGCGGGTATAAAAATAATTGTAAAAAGAGAGAGACGAGATAATAATATAAATTTCTGATCCTCTAATAATTCTGGATACTTCAAAACATCACTCTTTTGCTTTATATATAAAAAAATAATAAAAATTATAAAAGGAAGATTATTAAAGATCCCACCAATAATACTACTAGTTAGTTCTTTACCAAAATATAGGTCGTAATGTGGTAAAAAGTTTGAAATACCTAACGTTATAAAACAAAAAACAAGTACAAACAAACTGAAAGATGCGTAAAAAATTCTTTTTAAGAAATTTTTATTCGTCGAATAATGACTTAAAAAAGGAAATAGGATTAGCACTACCATTGATGAGTGACTCAAAATTGATAGAATTAATAATAGTACACTAAGTACTTTTCTTTTAGCACAAAACAGCAAATACATACTGCTTAAAAAAAAACTTAACGCTAAATAATATCTGATTTGGTTCACTAAAGGAACATAGTTGATAACCAGATAAAAAATAAGAACTAAAAAAATATTTTTTGTGAATCTTGATATAAAAAAAGCAAAAAAGAAACCAAAAATTACTAAATGTAACTGGTAAATTATTTCAAAGGAGTATCCTAATAAAACTGCTAATACAGTTAAATACCGAAATAATAAATCAGACTTTGAGTCGGGATCATCAAACCTCCACAGATAAGCCTCCCAATCAGCAGTATCAGTGACACCAAAAGTGAGGTAATAAAATAAAAATAAAGTAAATATTAAAATTAAGTTCTTATTTATTTTATTGTCATCAATAAATTGAAGAAAAACACTAATTAAAAATGTTAGGAATAAAAGCAGGAATATCATTAAAGCATAGATTTAAAAAACTAAATCATATTTGTAAAATCATTTAAAAAAACCATTTTTTTTTAAGATAAAAATCAGATCATCAACCGACTCTTTATTTAACGGAATATTGAAAGAATCAATAACTTGCATTATTTCACTTGGATGAATTTTCCCAAGCTTTATATCCTCATTTTTTAATTTATTTATGACCTCATCCTCAAATCGCATTTTTATAATTTTTGCAGGTACACCCCCAATTAAGGCAAAAGGAGGAAATGATTTACTCACTACTGATCCCGCTGCAACAACACATCCTTGACCCAGCCGGACTCCAGATAATACAGTTGATCCTACACCTATCCATACATCATCTTCTAAAATAATTTTACCTTTAGAAGTTGCATCATTTACATTATTACCTCCAAATTTATTTAGTAAAGGAAAAGTCATCAAGCAATCAGTTTTGTGATTTCCTCCCAAAATGAATTTAACATCACGTGCAATTGAGCAATACTTCCCGATTTCTAAACCCTCATTCCAAGACTCATAAGTATAAACGTTGATGGGACCATAAGTGTAATCTCCAATTGTTACTAAATTTATAGGAAAGTAGCTTACTGGGTATGTATCATTATTCTTATTTTTAATATCCCATTCAGCTCTTAATATGGCAAGCTCAAATATTCTTAAAAATTTCGAGCCAAAGACTCTAACTACTGAGTTAAATTGTCTTATTTTTATAATTAAAATATTCATATTGAAATTACATTAATTTATATTTTTTTATTAAAAATTTACAATAAGCTATTTCAAATAAACCCGCTATTGACCACGCTAAAGCAATCGATAAAATATTCTTCCAAATAACCAAACCTACTACAGTTAAAGAAACAAAAACAATGAAAGCAATGACTTGATTTTGAGTAATAAGATAATATCTATTTTTTGGAACAAATATAAAATTGATATATCCGCTAACTAATAAAAATGTAAGAACACCAAAACTCAATACAATAGCTATAGGATACGAATCCAACATCATTGGACCTCCTAAAAATAAAACTACATATTCACCTAATAAAACAACAGCAACAATTACCGCCAATCCAGCGTATGTTTCCCATTTTAAAATCTTTTTTATAGTATCTTTATTATTTTCTTTTGCGATTTTCGGAAAAAGAGCACCGTTTATACTTCCAAACAATATATTAGGGATTGAAAATATTTTATAAGCTAAATCATATAAGGCGACATCTCTCATACCAAAATAACTTCCAATAATTATAGAAATACTTTGTTGCTTTACAATGGTAATAGATGAAGTCCAAAAAAATGGTAAAGCGTCTTTGCAATAAATTTTTACTATATCGAGAGGCATCCAATTTATTTTTAAATTGTCACGGAATCGAATTATATAGGAAGCCATAAATCCGCCTAATATATTAGAGAGACTTATAATCAATGCAAATATCCATACATAATCAACACCTTTATGAATCAATAGAAAAATAAATGGTAAAGAAATTAGTTTAAAAGCTAATTGAATATAAGTGACTATACTCATCCTTTGAATACCTTGAAAATACCATTGTGGAAAAAAAATACCACTTATTATTTGAATAAATACAATAAAATAAAGTACCCAATTCGTTTTTAGTGAAGGAATTAAAATGACTAAAAATGACAAAATAATTGCTGAAAAAATGAATAAATATACTTTAGCAGTAAAGACGCTAGAAAGGATTTTAGATTTTTCAAGTTCATCGTTTGAACTTAAAGCAATTGCTTTAGCTGCAGGTAAATCAAAGCCAAAACTGACAAAACTCATAAAAAAAGTAATAATAGACAAAGCAAATACATATAAACCATAATTTTCTATTCCAAGAGTACGAATTAAAAAAGGATAAATTAAAAAATAAAATAAGGAATTAAGCACTTGCAGTAGAGTCATAAAAAAGTAGTTTTCTACAACTTTTTTATTTTTACTAAAAATTATCTGAACGTTTTTTATTCTATTCTTCATTGATTGCAGTACTATAATTTATTTTAAACTTTTTGGTGATTAAAGTTAAATTTACCAATTTGACTTGATCATAAAAAAAATATTTAAGAATTACAATTCTTAAGTAACTTTGTAAACACTTATTAATTTACTGTTCACAGCTTAAATATATAACTAACAAAATAACGATATAAATAACAAGGTGTTTGTTGTCTAAGTTTAGTACAGGAAACAAATCTCTTTAATGGAACTGTATTAAAATTACGTCTATAATAACCTCAAATCACTCTCCATCATCTCTTTTACCAACGCAGCTAAATCATACTGCGGTTCCCATCCTAATTGCGTTTTTGATTTGGTAGGATCTCCAATTAGTAAATCAACTTCAGT
This sequence comes from Flavobacterium sp. PL11, assembly GCF_035985025.1. Classification (NCBI taxonomy): domain Bacteria; kingdom Pseudomonadati; phylum Bacteroidota; class Flavobacteriia; order Flavobacteriales; family Flavobacteriaceae; genus Flavobacterium; species Flavobacterium sp. PL11. The sequence goes on along the minus strand of NZ_JAXCIA010000018.1, from coordinate 58,372 downwards.
AGGACGATAATACTCAGGATCTACACGAACTATAATTTTGCCAATTTCTAAATGATATAAAGGATTGTTGCAAGCCGCTACCTTTGCTGTTTCATTTTCATTCTCTCCTTCAAAGAGCAACTCAACTCCTACCTCGGCGAAAGCCATAATTACAAAATCTCTAATGTAGGTAGTCACTCCAGTTGCAATTACATAATCTTCAGGAATATCTTGTTGTAAAATTCTCCACATGGCTTCTACATAATCCTTGGCATGTCCCCAGTCTCTTTGAGAATTAAGATTTCCAAGATATAAACAATCTTGTTTGCGTTTAGCAATAGCGGCAGTTGCCATCGTTATTTTACGAGTTACAAAGGTCTCACCACGTCGTGAAGATTCATGATTAAATAAAATTCCATTGCAGGCAAACATATTGTAGGCTTCACGATAGTTTTTAGTGATCCAATAGGCATAGATCTTAGCGGCTCCATAAGGAGAACGAGGGTAAAATGGAGAGTTTTCATCGTAGAAACCAGCAGCATTTTTGTTTTCAGCCAATCCTCCGTAAAGTTCTGAAGTTGAGGCCTGGTAAACTCTGGTTTTTTTCATCAAACCTAGAATTCTAACTGCTTCTAGTATTCTTAAAGTACCTATACCATCAACATTAGCAACATATTCAGGAGAGTCAAAGGAAACTTTCACATGAGACATTGCGCCAAGATTATAAATTTCATCAGGCTGCACTTCTTGAATAATTCGTATTATATTAGTAGAGTCCGTTAAATCACCGTAATGCAATTTGAAATTCACATGTGCTTCATGTTGGTCTTGATAAATATGATCAATACGCTGCGTATTAAAAGAGGATGCACGTCGTTTAACACCGTGAACCATATATCCTTTTTCTAACAGTAATTCTGCTAAATAGGATCCGTCTTGACCTGTTATTCCTGTGATTAGTGCTACTTTCATTTTTTTTGGTTTCACTGAGTTTCTCTGTGTTATGCACTGAGTTACTCAAAGTTTTCTAGAAATTAATTTTTGGTTATTGAATTTTTTAGTACCGTATGATACCTAAAATCGTAGTATTGTTTTATAAAAATTTATAAAACTACACCGACTCTGTTTCTAATTATTGTAGGGTAATATTAAACTTTTACAAATGTTAAAGGCATTTGAGATAGAAATCAAAATTAAAAATTTTATAAAATAACTCTTTTTATTCCGCTCTTTAAACTTTTGGTATTGAAATTTAATAATAACCCTATTTTTTTATTTGAAAATTTTAGATAAGTTAATACTTGTGCTATATGAACATCTGTAAATTGATCCACCGTTTTTAGTTCTACAATAACTTGATTTTCTACCAGTATATCAATTCTATAACCACAATCTAACTTCACTTCTTCGTATATTAAGGGAAGTGCCTTTTCAGTTTCTACAAACAATCCAGCTTTTTGTAGCTCATACTTTAAACATGCCTGATAGGATGATTCTAAAAGTCCTGGTCCTAAAGCGGAATGGACTTTAAATGCAGCAGATAAAATTTTACCGGTTATTGTATCTAGTTCCATTGTTTCACTGTGATTTATTTTGTTTCACTGTGGATTTTTTTGTTTCACTGAGTTACACTGTGTATTACACTGAGTTACACTATGTAAGTTTTAAATATATAATTTTTTGTTTCACTGAGTTACACTGTGTATTACACTGAGTTACACTGTGTAAGTTTTAAATATATAATTTTTTGTTTCACTGAGTTACACTGTGGAATACTCTGCGCTACTCTGTGTAACAAAACTATAACTTCACTTCCTTATAACTATCTAAATTTTCCAAAAACCAATTGTATGTTTTCTGGATTCCTTCTTCCAACTGTATTTTATGTTTCCAGCCTAATGCATGCATCTTTGAAACATCCATTAATTTTCGTGGTGTTCCATCAGGTTTTGTAGCATCCCAAATAATTTCTCCCTGATGTCCTGTGATTTTTTGAATGGTTTCTGCTAATTGTTTTATGATTAAGTCTTCTCCTGTCCCGATATTATAAAGATATTCGGGTAATTTATTTTCTAATGCAAAAACCACAGCTTCAGCCATATCATCTACAAAAAGGAATTCCCGCATTGGTGTTCCGCTACCCCACAGTTCGACAGGCTCACTGCCCTTTAGTTTTGCTTCATGGAATTTACGGATCATTGCTGGCAAAACGTGCGAAGAATTTAAGTCGAAATTATCATGAGTCCCATATAGATTGGTTGGCATCAAGCTAACGTAATCTTTATTAAATTGTTTTCTAATAGCCTGACACGCTTTGACACCCGTAATTTTTGCAATAGCGTACCATTCATTGGTTGGCTCCAAAGAATCCGTAAGTAAATATTCTTCTTTTAGTGGTTGTGGAGCTAATTTAGGATAGATGCAAGAACTCCCTAAAAATATAAATTTATCCACACCTGATTGTAATGCGGTATCAATAAGATTATTTTGAATTTGCATATTTTCCATTAAGAATTGGTATGGAAAATTATTATTTGCAAGAATACCTCCTACTCTAGCAGCTGCGTCAATTACTACTTCTGGTTTTTCTTTAGCGAAAAAATCTTTAACCGATTGCTGGTTTCTTAAGTCTAATTCTTTGCTTGAAATACCAATCAAGTTTGTATATCCTTTTGCAGTAAGCGTGCGCCAAATTGCACTACCCACCATTCCGTTGTGACCTGCTATATAAATTTTAGTACCAGTATTCATCTGTATTTTGTTAAGTTAACTGTGATAATATTCTTCTAGTAAGCAAATATATCACTACCAAAAATCCAGCTAAAATTCCTCCAATAACAATTCCTTTTGCCTTTCCTAATCTTTCCTTTTTCAGAGGTAAAATTGGGCTATCAATTACTTGTATTAATGGCGTTTCTTTACGCAATGTAACTTTGGCTAGTTCCGTTTGTTTTACTAATTCTGTTAAGATAGCCGTATTGGCCTGCACATCTACCTGCCTGCGAGCAGAAGGCGCTCTGCGAACATTCAGTGCTGGATTCAACATAAATGTATTGTCATTAGCAACTGCAACTCCAGTTATAGCGCTGTTTAATTCACCGCGAATGGAGTCGGTTTGTTTTTGTAAAATAGCCATATTTTGGCGTGCTTTTTTACTTTTAGTATCAATATAAAAATCAGACACTTCTTTTACCAAAGCTTCAATAAAAAATTTAGCGAACAACTCGTTAGTCGAATTGACGTCAATGGTGATAATATCAATTTTCTTATCTCTTTGCCCGACACTAAGTCCTGACTTAGATAAATTATCATACATGACTCCCATAATACTGTCATGAACTCTAGTAAAACTAGCGCGACTAGTTTCTGGTAAAAAAGTGATATTTTTCAATTTTGGTTTATTCTCCCATTTTTCCCTCCACTCTTTTTCTTGAATATACATTTCAGCGAGTGAAATCGTTTTACTTTGATATACAACAGGAGTTAATAAGGTCTTTTCTACCATAGAGCGCGATTTAAATAATTCATTTAAATTTGAACCAGTAAATATGCTTCCTCCGCCGCCGCCTAAATCAAAACCAAAAGAACTAGCCAACCCCAATGCACCGCCTAAACCACCGCCACTCTTTTCATCCTCAAGAGCAAAAGATAAAGTAGCCGTATAAACCGGTTTTTTAATAAATGAATAGCCTAAGCCTAATAAACCTCCAATGATTCCAACTAATAAAATTATCTTCCATTGAGATAAGAGGTAATTAAACCATTCAGCAATTTTGTTTATTAATTCCTTTAATGATATTTCATCGTTCTGGGGTTGTCCGCTCATATTTTTGTTCTCATTTTTTCCCTTTCATTATATTCGATCTGAAATAATTGTTTGAAAAGGCTTTTATATTGTGGAATAAACTATTTCTTATCTTAATATCGCAATAATTACTCCTGCTAAACTCGCTAAGATTCCTGCTATGCTGACAAATTCCCCTACACTAGCCTTTTTTACCTCTGGTTTTTCAGGAACTATGATCTGCGAACCTGGTTTCACTTTAGGATAGGATCTTATAAACAGAAATGATTTAGCCACAGCCGCTTTACCATTAGGATAAATGATATATGCTTTTTTCTTCCATCCTTTTGCATTTATACCACCTACCGCATTAATATAATAGTTAAAAGAATTTCCTTTCACATAAGGAATCTCAGATGTTAAAAGTACATTTCCTGCAACCTTTACGCCTTCATTAAAAAGAGCTACTTCAATTTGATCACCTGCTATTAATGTTACATTCGCATTATCATCTTGATTTTTTACAATCGCTTTCCAATCTAGCGGAATAGTAGAGTACTGATTACCTGCCTTTAATACATTTTGAATACTATCATTCTGACCTAAATTCAAATTTATATTTTCAAGATCTTCTATTTGTTTTGCTTGTATCGGTCTTTTAATTCGTACACCTTCACTATTTGCTAAAGCTGTTAATCCGCCTGCTCGCTGAATGAGTTCATATACTTTTGATTTTTTATTCACTAATGCATAATTACCAGGATAATTAACAGCGCCTGAGAGCGTAACGGACTCTGGTCTATCATACATTGCCATTTTGCGAATGCTAACTACATCAAACGGTTTTAATTCAAAATTTTGAGCTTGTTCATTATTATTTGGAGTAATTTCGATAGTAAATAGTTCTGCTTTCAATAGACTATTATCGTCAATTTCATCAGAAATAATCATCCGTGCTATTTCAACTCTTTTAGAAGCTGAGCCCGTTAATCCTCCTACTTGAACAATTAGATCATTTAAAGTCAAATTATCATAATAATTGTATTGCCCAGGATTTTTTACTTCACCATTTATGCTGATGGTAAAATTTTCCTTGAAATCTAATATAGAATAAATTGTTATGACATCTTCTCTCTTTAAGCTTATATCTTGCCGGATATCGCCAGTTAACGCTTGCGATACATCAAAATTTATAATTTCAGTGGTCAAATCTGATTTTAATCTAATGATAGTTCCTCTTTGCTTATAGGCATCTTCTGTAAGACCTTCTGCACGAGTAATTATTTCAGACACTTTCATTCCCTCACTAAATGAATACGTATTTGGTCTAAAAACAGCGCCTTTGATTGTAATACGGTTTTCAAAACGATTTAAAATTTTTGTCACTCTAAATACATCACCAGATAATGGTTTATAGGTATTAAATTCATCGGCCTTTATATCTTTTACCTTAAATTCTTTACTGGTTTTTTGCAATACATTTACTGACGCTGTATAAGCAAACTCAGTAAAACCGGATGCAAAATTCAATAAATCTGAGAATGTCTCGCCTTTTTTCATTTCAAATATACCAGCGCGTTTTACTTCGCCTTCAACCGTAACGCGTTGATTATAGGCTGGAATTCTAATTACATCATTATCCTTTAAACCCACATTATCAGACTGATCGCCTTTGACTAAAAAGTTATAAATGTCAACTATCTTAAACACTTTATTGTTTCGTAACAATTCAATATTTCTATAACTTCCATTTACGGCAGGACCGCCACCTAAAAATAAGGCATTATAAACAGTTGCTAATGATGATATGGAATAATTACCTGGTTGCCTGCTTCCTATTATGGTAACTTTTATAGTTCTTATACGACTTAAGCTGACACTCACTTGTGATTGTCCTGAACTGACCGTACTGTACACCCTTGCAAAGGCTATTTTTATTTTTTGAGTGGCTGCTTCAATAGTAATTCCTGCAACAGGAATTTCACCTACATATTGTAAGGATACTTTTCCCTCTACACTCACAGGAATAGTCGCGTTGAATTCTTGAATACCATATACACTAACTTGTAACTCATCGCCTGGCCCTAGAATATAATTGACCGGCGTAGCTAATTTTAAATCAGGTTCAAAATTTAATGTGGGATTATCAAAAAGTTCAGACCCAAAAACGAGACTATTTGCTAGATCTTTACTTTTAGTATTGACAACTTTTTCCTGACTCCTAGCAGCATCTTTTTTTACTGTTGAATTGGTTTTAGTAATAATATTGCCTTGCTGACTCGAAAGTCTTTGTCTTAATTTAACAAACTCAGCTGCAGGTAGTCCTTTTGATAATGCAATACTTTCTGCCTGATCTATAGAAACACTATTGGATTGTAATTGCGCTTTAATATTTACAATATCAGTATCTGATAGAGAATCTATTTTTAGAGTACTTAAATTTGAGCTTTTAAGTAAGTCTTGAGCAACGGCTGTTGTTGACTGAAAAAATGACAAACAAAATACTATAGCAAAAATTACTTTTTTCATATTATTTCCTGTTATTATAGTCTTTAAATTGTGTATTATATAATTCATTTTTGTAACGTTATATTTTTTCGAAATAAAAGGAATACCAACGGCTTCGCCGCACTAAATCCCATAATTCTGGGAAATAGCTTTTTTTCAATTTGCGCAAAAATACAGTAATTATAATTTAAAAACTACTTTTAGTTAATTGTTGTCTTTTATGATGTGCACCGCCTGATACTTTAAATAATTCTTATAAACAGAGGAAGTTCAGTAGCAATAAAATTTCAATAGTGACTTTTCAAACTATTCCTACAGCGATTAACCTGTTTCTGCTGAGCTAAGCAAAAAGTAACGATTACACGAATGACCTATTTAATAAATTTATACTAATCTTTGATTCTTATAATCATAGCAAACACTTTATTATTACAGAGCACCTATACATTTTTAAAACATTTAAAACAGACGATAATAAAAAGCTAATCAATATTCTAAACGCTTAACTATATAGAAGTAAATAATATCTCCGCTACTAACCATTTAAGTTTTGGTCTTATCTTTAATGATATGTAGAAATTACATAATTAAACGATAATTATTTTTTTACTCAAATTAAGGATTTATCAATTAATAACCATAGGCTGTTAAATTCAATAATATAATGTTTAGAAATCTATCCCCAATTGGGTTTTGTTTCTACTGTTTTGTTTCTTGTCAAATCAGGCTCCTTCGTCTACGCTCAGGACAAGTTCCTTCGTCTACGCTCAGGACAGGCTTCATCTGCGCGCAGGACAGGTTTTAGTCAAAATTATATATGACTTATAAAAAAGGTGTCGTCAACCCTCAATCTCACAAAAATCAGAACCTTTTCCAGTATATTTAAAGATGAATTGGTATAACTGCAAAATATTGATAAGCAAACAAAACAATAGATTAAATAAAAAAACGATATGTAATAAATATACATACCGTTTTCAAATTTATCTATAAATAAATAATATTACTTTTTAAACAATGTTTTATACCATGGCTTCTTTTCAACCTCTTGACCATAACCGTAACCATAGCCATATCCGTAGCCGTAGCCGTATCCATAGCCTTTATTCAAATTGACGTCATTTAGTAACAGACACATATTTGGTAATTTTTGCTCAGCATTTACTCCTTTAACAAAACCTAACATACTCTTTTCTAATACATTAGCTCGTACTACATAGACAAAACAATCAGCATGCTTTGCAATTAAATAGGTATCAACAACTAAACTTGCCGGCGCTGTATCTACAATAATGTAATCGTATTTTGATTTTAAGTCTTTGAACATACTATTTACTTTATTACTCATTAAAAGTTCACCTGGATTAGGCGGAATCACCCCTGATGGCAATAAATATAAATTAGAATATCCATCTTGTTTGATGATTAAATCGTCAATTAGTAAATTATTAGAGGACAAATAATTGGTAAACCCTTTTTCAGGGATAGTAAAATAACCAGCTAATTTAGGATTTCTAATATCCATTCCAATTAATAAGACTTTCTTACCTGATAAGGCGAAAGTTGCAGCTAGATTAGCAGATACAAAAGTCTTCCCTTCTTTAGGTATTGTTGAGGTAACAAATATAGTTTTAGCTGTACTTTCATCAGCATTACTCAAAACAAATTCTAAATTAGTTCTTATAATACGAAAAGATTCTGCCGAACTACTGCGACTTTCAGGCTTGATTAGCTCTGAAGGGGAATCTGAAGTAGGTACTTCCCCAAGAAATGGAATTTGACTGGCACCCTCTAAGTCGAATCTGCCTTTTATTTTTGTATCTAATAAATCTTTTAAATATATTATACCAAACGGGATCAATAATCCTAACATTAACCCCGCTAAATATATTATATTACTTTTTGGCGATATTGGACCACCACTCGATTTAGCAGAATCAACCACACGGGCATTTGGCGCAGTGGCTGCTAGAGATATAGCATTTTCTTCTCTTTTTTGTAGTAGATATAAATAAAGTTCTTCCTTAACTTTTTGTTGTCTTTCGATAACTCTAAACTGACGTTCCTTTACTGGAATTCGCTCCAGTTCTGAGTTTAAAACACCTTCCTTATTGTTTATGTCTCTTTTTTGTATATTTAATGCAGATTGCATACGCATCAAGCTTGCAATCACATTATCCTTTAATGAAGCTATTTGCTGATCTAGCTTAACTACAGTTGGGTTGTTTATGGTCGCAGATTGCGAAATCCTATTACGTTCTAAAATTAATTGATTGTACGAACCTATAAGACCACTTGCGTCACCTTCACCTGATATTATATTTGTAGGTAGTAAATCAGTTGCATTACTTTTTTTTATAAAACTTAATAAAGAAGAAACCACATTCAATTGTATATCAGTAGCAAGCCCTTGCTTATCGTACTCACTAGAGGCAGAAATAAAATTTTCGGCCTCAGATTTTATATTTGTTACTTTATTAGAAGTCTTGAATTTTTCTACATTTTGTTCTACACCATCTAATTCATCAGTAATAATTTCTAATCTATTATTGATGAATTTAGAAGTGTTTTCTGATATAAAGTTTTTGTCAGCTGCAGCTTCATAATTATAAACTTGCACTAAATTGTCAAGAAAATCGACTGCTTTTGCGGGAGTGGCATCTACTAATGATATTTCAACTACACTACTAGTTTTACTCAACGCCTCTACTTTTAACCTAGCTTTAAAACTTGCAGTTGCATTCTCCAGCGAACTTACTATAATTTTTAGTACATTATCACTTTTTTCAAAATTAGAAACTAAGCCAGTTTTATTTATGATAATCTCACCATAAGCGGTTTTAATGATTTGTCCATAACGAAAAGTTGCCGTTGCATTTAAAAGCACTTTTGACTTACCATCGTTCAAATCCTCTGTCAATTCAAAAGTTTCTTTTGATAAAGACTTATAATTTAATTTGAAACTGTTTTGATAAAATTTACTCTTCGAGCCTAACAAGTCAACCGCAATGGCAGCTTGTTTGTAAACAGGTCTATCAACAAATTTTCCTTGAGAGATTAAACTAACGTTTAAATCTAGTTTTTTGATCGTGCTTTCAATTAAAGTTCTAGATTTTATAATCTGAATTTCATTATCCAAATTACTTTTAAAGCCACTTGTTAAACCCATATCGGAAAATGCACTTAATTCAGATTGCATGCCTCCTTTTTTATCATCTTTTACTAAAACAGTAGTACTCGATTGATATTGTGGCAATGTATATCTTAAATATAAAAAGGAAATGGACACACATACAACCAAAGAAAGTAAAAACCATTTCCAGTGCACTAAATATTTGCCTATAATTTTTTTTAAATCAAAATCATTTTCTAAATCGTTATCAAACTCATTATTTACCATGTTCTAAAAAAGATTATTTTGTAATTGTTATAATTAAACTCACTATAGTGATCAATATAGAGGTCACTGAAAAAATTAATGTTGTGTTAGGATTTACAGCAGCAGCTCTCACTTTGTTTTTATTAGGTTCAACATAAACCACATCATTTTGAGCCAAATAGTAAAAAGGAGAATTAATAAAATCACCTTTTGTAATATCTACTCTATTAAAAGATTTCACACCATTGATTTCTCTGATAATTAATATGTTATCTCTTTTGCCATAAATAGTCAAATCTCCCGCCATCGATAGGGCTTCTATCAACGTAATTCGTTCTGATTCTATGTTATAAACTCCAGCTGATTTTACCTCACCTTGAATAGCCACTTTAAAATTTGCGATCCGTATATTGACAATAGGATTCTTTATATACACTGCAATTTTAGATCTGAACATATTTAAAACGTCAGTTCTACTTAAATCGCTAACTTTTATTTTGCCTAAAACAGGAAACTCAATATTTCCATCTGCGTCAACTAAATAAAGTTGCATTGCTCCTTGACCACCAGATTGACCGCTTTTAATTGATTTCTGCAAATTAGTAGTTGCCAAATTAAAAGGACTGGCAATTTCAGGATCTTCAGCAAATACTATAATAGATAATAAATCATCTGGCTGTATTTGTATCTCGTACGAATTAGAGTAGGCTTGAGGAGGCAAATTATCAATGTTTTGATAGTAAACCACATCCTTTTTTGGCGTGCAAGAAAATAGAAATATCGTAATTAAAAAAAAGATTATTTTTTTCATCAAAAAAATGGATTTAAACTTGATTTTTAAAGTCCGCGAAGTTAGTACTTTAATTTTAGATATAAAGTTAAATAGCATCATTAAACAAAACAAAATAAGAGCGATACTACAATTTTAAAATACAGAATGACAACTTAAGATATTAGCGGTAAAAATAATAATTAAGATGAAATAAATATCAATCATTTCGGTTAAACTATCATTCGATACAAATTGCAGTAATTCACACCACTTTATAAAGCTTAAATAATGAATGACACTACTTTTAAATTTCAAGGAGAACTATTTTTACTCTCAACAAAATCTAGGTGCAAATAATATAGATTATAAGAATTGTGTATTGAATTTACTATTTTATTTCTTGTCAAATCAGGCTCCTTCGCCTGCGCTCAGGACAGGCTTTAGTCGAAATTAAATATGACATAGATAAAGGGTTTCGACTACGCTCAACCGGACAAAAAATCAATGCCCTTCCTAGGGTATATTCAAAATAAAGTGGTTTTTTATGCAGAACAATTTGTACTCTTAACAAAATTCAGGCGCAAATAATATAGATTATAAGAATTGTGTATTGAATTTACTATTTTATTTCTTGTCAAATCAGGCTCCTTCGTCTGCGCTCAGGACAGGCCCTTCGTCTGCGCTCAGGGCAGGCTCTAGTTGAGATTAAATATGACATAGGTAAAGGGTTTCGACTACGCTCAACCGGACAAAAAATCAATACCTTACTACAGTGTATTCGAATATGAAGTGGCATCACTTAGTTTTTAAGCTGATTGAACAAAAGTTTAGATCAAAAAGCATTAAATCTTAAAAGTGATTTGATGCTAAAAAAAGATATTCATTAGCAATACTTATTTTTACTAAAAGTTATTTTAGGAACATTATTTTGGTCGTCCTAACCGCAATCGAAGGTTTACAAAGATAATCGCTTCAACTAGCACTTGTTGAAAAGCTTAACTAGACAAAATAGCATTACTGTTACTAGCCGCAAAATAAGTAAGTCGAAAGTTTAAATATCGTAAAGTCAAACGAATTAATGATATTGCATTATATTCAAAATCACAATATTATGAATTTTTTTTAATTTAAAAATGCGACATCATATAATGCTTAGTCCTTATGATAAGTTACTTACACAAAAAACGCGCTAAGAATTAATTAATGTACTTTATCCAATAATTCATAAGTAGAATTCATACTTTTAAATTCTGGCACAATTTCTTTCATTTTTGAAACTAGAGCATCATTATCAAATAAGCTTGCAAGTGATAGCAACGCATCTATTGAATGATGTAAATTTTCAAAATCGGTGTGATCTTCTTCTGCGATCATTATTTTTTCGTTGTGAGTAGGGACTGTCTTAGATTCATCGTTTAACAATTCCTCGTATAATTTTTCACCAGGTCTTAATCCTACAATTTTTATTTCGATATCCTGGTCAGGTACAAACCCTGCTAATTTTATCATTTTACGTGCCAGGTCTATAATTTTTACAGGTTTTCCCATATCAAAAATATAGATTTCCCCACCATTTCCCATAGCACCAGCTTCTAAGACTAACTGACATGCTTCAGGGATAGTCATAAAATACCTAATGATATCAGGATGAGTAATGGTTACAGGCCCACCTGCTGCAATTTGTTTACTAAACAACGGCACTACTGATCCATTAGACCCCAATACATTTCCAAAACGAGTGGTAATAAACTTTGTCCCGTTCAAACCTTCTTTTTTATCTCTACAAAATAGTGATTGTACATATTTTTCGGCAATACGCTTGCTTGCTCCCATCACATTACTTGGGTTTACAGCTTTATCTGTAGAAACCATTACAAAGCGCTCCACATTGTATTTCACAGATAAGTCAGCTAAATTTTTAGTTCCTCTTACATTTGTAAATATCGCCTGGGCAGGATTTTCCTCCATCAAAGGAACGTGCTTATAAGCAGCTGCATGATACACAATGGTAGGGCCATATTGCTGAAAAACAGCTTCCATAACTTTTAAATCTCTAATGTCAGCAATTATTGAATGTATCTTAACGGTCGAATTATTTTTACTTAGTTCTAGTGATAAATGATGTAATGGAGTTTCTGCTTGATCTAAAATCAGAATGGTTTTAGGCTGGAATGATAAAATCTGCCATACGATCTCACTGCCTATAGAACCTGCAGCCCCACTTATTAAAACGGTATTGCACTTTACTTGTTGTGATATTAATTTATTATCCAGTACAATTGGATTGCGCTCTAATAAATCAGCTATTTCAATCTTTTTAACTTTCTGAGAGATTTCATTGGCATCTTCCCAATCAGTAATCGCTGGAAGTGTAAAAACTTTAAGATTGAAGTCCAAACACAAATCCACGATTGCAGTTTTCTCTTGAATAGTCAAGCTTTTGTCGGCTAATATTAAGGCATTGGCATTCATAGATCGCATCAAAACAGGAATACTTCTTTTTAAATCTACTATAGGTAAACCATAAATCGTTTTGGATGATTTGTTTTGTGACTTATTGATAAATCCAACCAGCTTAAAACGTGAAGGAATCTCTGATTTCAACGCATTGGCCACAAAAATAGCATTGCCATCAACACCATAAACTAACGCCTTTAAAACTGTTGAGGTACTATTTTCACGTTTAAATATTTCAAATAATTTTTTGACGAATATTCGAAATAAAAATAGTAACACAAAAGTGATTATGGAATTAATAAATAAAAACGGAACCACGTATATTTTTACATTATAAAAAAGATAGGCTCCGTAATGAAAAGCCACTAAAAATAAAAATGAAAAACCTGTTGAAAGCAATAATTTTAAAACATCAATAAAGGAAGAGTGTCGAATGATACCTGAATAGGTACGTAATACTAAAAAGAAGATGATATTGACCATTATGATAATACTAAATCGCAATGGTGTATTGATAGTAGGATAAAAATCTATTTTTAATGTTGTAAGTAATGCGTAAGTTATAGCATTAGCAATTAACAAAATAATGACATCGATACTAAAAATGATCCAACGCGGAAGATAATCTAAATTACCAATATATTTTTTAAGAAACCTCTTCGCAAAAAAATCATTATTAATAATGTCGTTACTGTTATTATTATCAAAAAAGGAGTTGATTTTCATATTAGGTTTTGGCTGATCCAGCTATTGCGTTTGCATTAGCTTGAGACATAATTTTATAGTGCTGCTATCACAGAATGTTATCTTATTAAAGCAGCTCATGAATTAAACACAGTACTAATTTCCTGTTTTATGATTCTATTTAAAATAGCTATTTTATTAAATATTACCACAATTTTAACGATTACCACCAGATTAATAAAACTAATTCATATTAAAAAAAGGTCATTATTATTGGCTTAAGACATTCTTGCTTTCAATATTGCCTTTTACAGCGATTTCACGTGATGTAGCACTTGTTGTTGTTGAAAATAATGCGTTGACTACAGCTTTGATTCTTTCTCTATCATGGTCAGTAAGATTGGAACCCGACGGCAAACAAAGGCCATTTTCAAATAAGGACTCGGCTACTGTTCCACCATAATAAGGATATTTTTCAAACACAGGCTGCAGATGCATCGGTTTCCATAAAGGTCTAGACTCAATATTATCTTGCTGAAAAGCCAATCGCAATTGTTCACGATCGATACCATTAGTAACAATAGGATCAATTAATAGCGCCGTTAACCAATAATTAGGAATGTAATTAATATTAGGTGCAGTAAAAACCGTTACCCCTTCAATACCTTTAAATAAATCGACATAGAATTGATGCATAGCAATTCGCAATTGTACATGTTTATCTAAAACTTGCATCTGCCCACGACCAATTCCTGCAGCAATATTACTCATTCTATAATTATACCCTATTTCACTATGCTCATAATGAGGAGCATCATCACGCGATTGAGTAGCAAAAAATATAGCTTTGTCTTTCATCGCTTTTGTTTTGGTAACTATAGCGCCACCACCAGAAGTGGTAATAATCTTATTCCCATTAAACGATAAAACTCCTATATCTCCAAATGTACCACATTTTTGACCTTTATAAGTACTTCCCAGTGCCTCAGCACTATCTTCTAATATTGGGATTCCATACTGAATTGAGATTGCTTTTATTTTCTCGATTTGATAAGGAACGCCATACAAGTGTACAGCGATAATCGCTTTAGGCTTTTTGCCATTAGCAATTCGGTCTGTGATCGCTTCTTCTAAACTCGCAGGACATATATTCCAAGTTAGTTCTTCACTATCTACAAAAACAGGAGTAGCTCCTAAGTATAAAATAGGATTTGCCGAAGCGGAAAAAGTCATACTTTGACAAATTACCTCATCGCCTGCCTTTACACCTAATAAAATCAACCCTAAATGAATTGCCGCAGTACCCGTACTTAACGCACCAACGTGAGTATCGTTGCCTAAATAGATCTCCAAATCATCTTCAAGTCCATTTACGTGAGGACCTAACGGTGCTACCCAGTTAGTGTCAAAAGCTTCCTGAACAAATACTTGTTCATTACCGCCCATGTGCGGAGACGATAGCCATATTTTGGATGTTTTCATTCTCTTTTATTGTTATGTTAGTAGGTGTATTTTAGAATTGAGCTGCGTTCTTATATTAGTATGGCAGTAAAAAAATGCTTTAATTGCATGTAGTAAATAACAATAAAAATCTTAACAATTAGATAAAAATCAGTAAATAATACTGTTGACAAAGATAAAAACAATCTACTTTAAAACGCAAATTTGTTTTACTTTATTTTATCTATTTCACATTAACTCAAATAGGTACTGTTTTTTTTTCTCAAAAAAAATGGTGTCTAGCAGACTAATTACAATCGTACTTAAAATGTAATTAGGGATTTAGGTAATTTATTATTTTACTTTATGCGCAAATAGTATTTAACTTGATTTTTCTTCATAAGTGTGACTTTTGCTATAAACTAGAAAGTCATTATAAATATTTATGCGCAGCACAAGCAACATTACAATTCTTAAACATAATTTTATATCAAACATTTTTAGGATTGTCCAACTTAATACTTTGGTAAGTAAAGCTGTATTTAAAAATTTGTAATCAAAACAATAAGACAGTTTCCTTAGAGAAAATTATTCTTTAAAATCTACAGTTAAAAATAATAAATTTTAAATTTGATAATTGTTTATATAGTGTTCTACATCAAAACCTGAAGGAAATACAGTATATAATACAATAAGCAGATCCATCTTAAAGTTGTGATTTTCCAAATACCATTTGTTAATACGCACTTTATCTGGATAAATGATCTCGTCATTATAAGCTAATGGAAATTTTTGTTGCTGCAGTAACTCTTCTTCGTTGCGGTACTTAATGGAAGCTAAACCTGTGATGCCTGGTTTACCATTTAATACCATACGATCTTCTCCTATTAATTGATCTGCATATCCCGCAACATCGGGCCTAGGTCCTACAAAAGACATATCGCCTAAAAGCACATTAATCAATTGCGGCAATTCGTCAAGTTTATAGGCTCGTAAGAAACTTCCAAAAGCAGTTATTTTTTTTGAGCCATCCAGTAACGACTTTATTTTGTATATCGTAAAAGGAATTCCATATTGACCAATACGTTTTTGGCAAAAAAGTCCAAAGGATTTTGTATCGATACTGGCGATTAAAACACAAATCATCAATACAGCGCCTAAACAAAGTAGGCCCACTAAAGAGAAAAAAATATCAAACAAGCGTTTAGTCATTAATTTTTTTTGAAGATTATTGTTATCTATAAACCGTAACAGCATCATAAGGACAGAAACAAGTATGCTTCACCTCCTATCAGTAGTCACAATGTCCTATTGAATTATCCTCACTACTGATCTACAAATTTTTTACCATCTGATACTCAAATTCCAACTCATCAGCTTTGTGGCAATTATAGATTTCATAAAGAAGATGAACAAGCTAATCTTTTTTAATTAACTAACCAACTTCTAAATTTTTATGATTGTTAAATCGGATAAAATTTTCAGTTTATAAACTATCTTTCCAATACTTTAACCGCTCTCGTAAATAGTTATTCATTAAGTTAATAGATCCCATCGAAGGAAATGAAATCCCATTATAGTCATTTACACCCATTTTTACTTGAAAATTAGTTGGTGCACCTATAGCAATTATTCCTGCTCTTTTGTACAGCATTATAGCCCGTGGTAAGTGCATCGCATCAGAAACTACAATTACTTTTTTATTTGTGCCAAATTTTGCTACAAAAGCCTTTACTTCTTCAGCTGTTGTGGTCGGAGTTGTGAGAACATCGCAATTTTCGGAAGGAATGCCTAATTCTATTGCGGCTCTTCTGGCTACTTCTGCCTGAGATTCTAAATTTAAACGCGAATTTCCTGAAGTGACAATTTTGTAGTTTGGTAAAGGTTTTGAAATGCGAATGGCTTCTATTAATCTAGCTAAAGTGGTATTACTAAGCTGCGAGGTTGCAGGTAATCTAGAATCTAAACTATAGCCAGCTCCTAAAACGTGGAGGTAATAGGTTTCATTTTTATCTAGAATAGTGGGATTGCAAATAGGCGTTTTGGCTTCGTAATGTGCAACTAAATAAGTGGGCAATATATTTGTTGAAGCTGCTAAAAATAAAAGCAGCAGGATGGACCAGTAGAAGCAGATTTTTTTGAAAGAATAATGGTAAGTAGTAAATGCGAGTAGCGCTACTGCAAAAAGGAAGAAATTGGTAAGTTGTATACTGTCTTTGAGGAAATCTAGCACGTTAAATTTTTTATATAATTTATTTATTTGGCAGGAATTCCTTTTACAATTTGACCAGATGCTAGCGATTTAGTAACCATGCCTTGCCCTCCAACTTTCACATTATTGCCAATAGAAATGCCTTGTAAAGTTGCGCAACCAATTCCAAGTTCTACCTGATTTCCAATAGTTGTGTTTCCTCCCAAATTGACACCAGGGGAAAGTGAAGTAAAAGATCCAATCTTACAATTGTGACCAACCGCGCAGTTCATGTTCATTACTACAAAATCTTGAATTTCCGTTTCGTAGTTGATACTACATCCGGGATAAATAATGCACCCTTTTCCCAAAAATACTGCATTGGAAAGCCAAGCACTTTTGGCAATAAAACTGGGATAATCAAAGTTTAAATGTTTGTATAGTTCGTATAAAGTATTTTTTATAGTTGGAAATGCAATTCCCCATACTAAAGCAAAACCTTGGTTGGCATAATCATTAATGGCATTCACATTTCCTAAAACTGGAACTCCTGCAATTGTTGTATTATGCTTGCTCACATCATCATCTAAGAACCCAATAATTTCAAATTCTTGTTGAAAGATATTTTGATTGTAGGCAATATACTTTCCCACACTTCCAGCGCCGACAATGATTAATTTTTGCTTCATATTAGTTACTCCCATCAAAAGGCATCATTGGACGATCGTCAGTTTGATTTACTCCCTCTGTTTTAATTACTTTTATAAACGTAAGCCAAAGAATTTTTATGTCTAAAAAAAGAGATAAATTATTTACATATTCGATGTCTAACTCAAATTTTCGTGTCCAGCTGATAGCATTTCTACCATTTACTTGCGCCCAACCAGTAATTCCAGGTCTAACATTGTGACGGCGAAGCTGCTCTTCAGAATACAAAGGCATATATTTATATAAAAGCGGTCTAGGACCAATTAAGCTCATATCTCCTTTAAAAACGTTTAGCAACTGTGGTAATTCGTCAATGGATAGCTTTCGAATTATTTTTCCTGCTTTGGTAATTCTCTGATTGTCTGGCAACAATTTCCCATCAATACTTTTAGCATCAGACATCGTTTTAAATTTAATAATATTAAATGGTATCTGATTTTTCCCAGGTCGCTCTTGAAAGAAGAATGCAGCTCCTCGATTTTGTTTATATAAAATTATATAAATAATGAATAGGAATGGGAAAGTCAATATTAATCCAATAGTGGCAATAAGTAAATCTAAAATTCTTTTAAAAAAATTCTTATACATTAGTTAATTGATGTTTTGTATAAATTAACTGTCTTACGTCTTTTTCCAGATTCCAACAGTGGTATTTCGTTAACGTATTCTACTTTAAAATCTGCATCTTCTCCTAAATATTTCTTGAATTCACCAATTAATTGACTTTCTTTAGTAAATTGAGTCTCACAATTAATTTTAAACAAATAACTTTTTTGATGAGTCTGAATTAATTGATACTGTACGATTTCGCTATATTGCCACATGTTTTTATACATTATATAAGACGAAACAATCTCACCCGAAGTATCGAACAAAACATCTAATTTTCTTCCCTCGATTCTTTCTATATAGGTCTTACCATCTTTACTAACAATACTTCCGAGATCCCCAGTATCATATCTTATCATCGGCATCGCATAATTGTACAAATCTGTAACTACGATTCGCCCTAGGCCTCCTTCCTCTAAAACTTCATTAGATTCTCGTGAAAGAATTTCCAAATAATAACTCGCGGTATTAACTAGAAAAGCATCTTCGCCAAAAAGTTGCTGTGCAATAATGCCATTTTCTAAATTACTATATCTGGACACTACTGAACAAGTAAATAATTTTTCTAACTTTAGCCTCGTTTCCGCGCTTAATCCTTCTGACATTGTAATTATTCCAGCCGAATTTCCTTTTATTTGCTTAATGTTATTTATTTCGCAATAACGAATTATTTGTTCCAACGCTGAAACATATCCCAGAAAATTATACTTACTTCCATTTCCCTTTTGAATTTCTGTAATAATATCTCTAATCTGTACATTAGATAAAGTAATGACATCTATCGGTTTGATATTTTGCAATTTGTAAAAATATGGCTTACTCATTTTCTCCCTAACCCAAATTTTCAAGTACCATAATTTATTTCCAATACCGTAGCCTCCCAAATTACCAAAATAAATGGTATCAGCGTGGTTGCGAGCTTTTTTGTTAAAATCCTGATATACAGTAAAGGGAGTGCCTGTAGAACCTGAAGTAGTCATCGATACGACTTTCTTATCCAAGTAATTTTGAGCTCTGAATTTATTGATTGATGATTTTATAACTATCTTATCAACTATAGGAAAATCGGAGACATTTGTAGATGTAATTTTGCTGTAAAACTCAACATTCGCTTTAGCGTGTTTAATTAAATTGGTGAGTGCATCACTTGAACTTGCTCTATTTTTATAAAATTCAAATATTTGATTAAGATGAGACGTAACGGTATTTCCTTTTACGAAATCCTGTAACTGAAAAGCTGTTTTTCTTAGATTCATATTTTTAATTTTGCCATCCTATTACTCCTCTTTCTGCCAAAAATCTTGCGACTTTCGCCCTAATTTTCAGAGCAGTCATTTTAAAACTATTTAGCAATGAAGGCTCAAATTTATAAAAAATAGGAATTAGTAATTTTTTTCGTCTGTTATTTTTAAAAAATAAATCATACTCTTTATCAGACAAATTCGAAAATTTAGAATAATCCTGAAGCGTTTTTGAATCTTTAAAATCTTCATTCCCCAAATAGCTTAAACTATGTTTCGATTCTTTTGATGAATAACTAAACCAATGGTTTATAACTGAGTTGTTTGTAATATCCCATTCAATAACCCATCCCTTATCGGACATTTTTGGGAAAGCCAATTTTCCGTTAGCGTAGATGTTATTTGGTAAAAAGAAATTACCTAAACCGTATATTATAAATCCATCTTTATATGTCTCTCCACCTTGTATACAGTGGGAATGTCCCCCGATAATAAGTGAAGCTCCTGCATCTATTAATGCTTTAGAAAAGCGGCGATGAGCAGGAAATGGTAATGTTTCTAAATCAAAATTCCAATGAAAGTATAATACAACTTTTGCCTTTTCATCTTTAGCTTTTATTTCTTTGACCCAATTAAGGGTTTTCATTTCATCTATTGTATGAACGGTCTGTTTTTGATCTCTCGTATTTTGATTGTACAATAAGAAATCCCAACATGAATTCAATACATAAACATTATATTCAGATTCTTCTGCAACCACATACTTAAAGTCAGAATCAGATGTACTTCCTGCTCCAACAGCTTTATAATGATTTTGAAAAAGAAGATCTTTTGTAGACTTTAGAAGCTCCGGTAAATCAAGTGTGTGATTATTTGCCAAGGCAGCAATTTTTGTATCAAATTTCTGAAATACTCTTATTATTGATGAGTGATTAAATAAAATTGGCTTTTCTATTTTAGACGAAAAAGAATCTGTAATCAAACCCTCAAGATTAAATAGGATTGTCTGATTGGTTTTAAATTTTGCATTTGCAAGTGCCGTGTTAATGACATCTGTTGTTATTGAATTTGGAGAAGCAACATCGCCTAATATTATCATAATTTATAAATATTATTTATACCGTCCCAAATAATCTTATTCGTAAATTTATTTGCCCAATCTTCGCCTGCAAGGCCGTGAATATTCCTTAAATTCTCGTCTTCTATGTATTTAAGTAGTGTGATTTCTAATTCTTTAGTGTTTTTAACTGGAAACACCATCCCGTTTATGTTATTATTTACTGAATCTACACAGCCAGTAGCATCGCTAACTACAATTGGAATATTCATTGCTGCTGCTTGTATGGGAACGTTAGGGAAACCTTCGCGCCAAGATGGCAATACAAATATATCAAACAAGGACATATAAAGTGGGACATCATCTTGAAAAGGAATATGAATAATTCCAGGATGCTTACGAAAGCGGGATTCAAATACTATATCGCACTTAATATGCCCCATCATTATCAGACGCACATTGGGGTGATTCTGATAAATATTTTCAAAAGCTTCTACTAATTCATAACAACCTTTGTGCTGTGTAATTCGACCTACAAAACCTATAGTAATAACGTTTGCCAATTGGTATTTATCTACTAATGCTGTTTTTTGCTGTTTATCTATTTTTGAAAAATCAAAATCTAAAGTATTTACACCATTGCTACTACCAAACTCTATAACTATTGATTTATTTATTTGAGCCACTCCGCTTCTATTAGCAGCTTTCAGTAAAGAAGGACTGACATAAATCACTTGATGAGCCATCGATACTGTCCATTTTTCCATTGCAACTAATATCCGCCTTTTAAGACCAGTCTCGGTTTCAAAGCGCAATCCGCGACAAGTATAGATGCGTTTTTTTATACCTAAAAATTTTGCCGCAATCATACCAAGTAACCCCATTTTAGGAGTTCCTAGATTTACGATATCTGGTTTTATCGTTTTAAAATGCTTTGTTATTTGGAATAATGTTAATAGATCTTTTAATGGACTTATTTCATTATCTATTGTTACTGGTAAATGAGTAATTCCTTCTCTTTCACAAAACAACTTCTCTTTATAATGATCCTGAGAAATTAAGTATACTTCATAACCCAAGCTCTTAAAATAGGCAGCTTGACCATCCATTAATCTTGAACTTCCACCAATTGTTACTCCTAAAATTAATCGTTTCTTTGCCACTATTTCTGATTTTTAAACCATTTCTGAAATACAAAAAGCAACCACAATTTAGTAGAGTGATTCTCTTTACCAGAAAAATGTTCCGATTTTAATTTCTCTATCATTTCAAAATTAAATATTCCTTGCTGTTCTATAATTTGTC
The DNA here is from genome assembly GCF_035985025.1 of Flavobacterium sp. PL11. Taxonomy (NCBI): domain Bacteria; kingdom Pseudomonadati; phylum Bacteroidota; class Flavobacteriia; order Flavobacteriales; family Flavobacteriaceae; genus Flavobacterium; species Flavobacterium sp. PL11. The sequence goes on along the minus strand of NZ_JAXCIA010000018.1, from coordinate 36,258 downwards.
TCGAAAGTAAAGCATTTAATTCCTCTTTTAATTCATTTTGAAACCAAAGACGTATTGGAATCCCAAATCCTTTTTTACTAAATGCCATTGTTTCAACGGGCACCAAATCACGAAATGTATCTTTTAAAATCTTTTTCTTATTGGTTCCATCAATTTTAAAATCGTGTGGTAGACGAGTGGAAAACTCTGCTATTTTAGAATCTAAAAATGGTACTCTCGCCTCTAACGAATTGAGCATACAAGCGCGATCTACCTTGGTAAGCATATCTCCTTCTAACACTAATTTAGCATCACTATAAAACGTTTTGTTGAGTTCGTCACCATTAAGATCTGAAAAATATTTTAAAATAATGGCATTAGAATTTTCTTGAAATTCTAGCTTTAGCAGTTCTTGTTTTTGCAACTCGGTATAACCCAAAGATGATAAAGAGGCATATCTTTGATCAGGGCTGAGACCGGCAGAATGAACTACTTTTTTTACTTTTCTAAGAATTTGATTTGTGGTACTGGTATGCGGAATAATTCCAATTATTTTTTCAAATAGCTTTCTCAGCGGTTTTGGATATTTGTTATATTGGTCTGCATAATGCTTCCCTAAATATTTATCATACCCGCCAAAAAGTTCATCGGCACAATCTCCTGTTAAGACTACGGTTACTTTTTCTTTGGCTTTTTTTGCGACCATCATAGAAGGAATTGCAGAAGAATCACCAAATGGTTCGTCAAAGTATGATAAGGTTTCATCAACGATTTCTAATAAATCTTTATGACCTACTATAAACAAAGTATGATCTGCCCCAATATGCTTTGCCACCAACGCCGCTCTTTCACTTTCATCGTATTCTTTTTCTTTGAAACCTATCGAAAAAGTTTTAATTGGCTGAGGTGACAGTTTTGCCATAATAGCCGAAACTACACTAGAGTCAATTCCCCCACTCAAAAAACTGCCTAACGGCACATCCGAAATCATTCGCTCTTCTATAGAGTCAAACAATCTTGTTCGCAATTCTTCTTTCGCCTCTTCATAATTGCGCAGTTGATGCTGCTGATTATTAGATGAGATACTTTCAAAATCATAATATTGTTTTGATATAAAATTTCCATCCACATCAATTGTAAGATAGCATCCAGCTTCGACCTTAAAAACATTTTCGTAGATTGTGTACGGTGCGGGAATATAGGTTAAGCTAAAATATAAGTTTAAAGCCGTTTTAGATATTTGTTTTCGGTCGTAAAACCCATTTAATGCTTTTAACTCCGATGCGAAAAAAAATCCATTCTCATTTTGAGTATAAAACAAAGGTTTTTCGCCAAAACGATCCCGAACTAAAATTGTTTTTTGCAGCTTCTCGTCCCATAGTGCAAAAGCAAACATTCCTTCTAGTTTTTCAAGACATTTGTCAATACCCCAAGCTTGGTACGCTTGTATTATTACTTCGGTATCGCTTTGTGTATTGAACTGAACTCCCTCAAATTCTAATTCTTTCTTGATATTTTTGAAATTATAAATCTCTCCGTTAAAGATCAGTACGACTGATTTATCTTTGCTAAACATCGGTTGTTCGCCTGTACTTAAATCAATGATCGAAAGACGCCTATGTCCTAAGCCAACAGGACTTTTATAGAAATAGCCAGCGGCATCCGGCCCTCTTAAAATGAGTTTATCGGTTGCTGCAGTTAGTTGTTGTTCTGTAATGCCTTTGGCACTAAATCCGAAAATTCCGCACATTTATTTGATTTTTCTTATTACCATCATCATAAAATATAACAATGTAGCCATTTTGCGCTTTGCTAAAAAGAAAAACAGTTTCCAATGGACAGGCAAATACTGCAATTCTAAAGATTGCAATGCTTTTGCAATTTCATTATTTGACAAAATACTGTTTATATCTTTAATCATCTGTACTCTACTTTGAGCATTTCTTACAGAAGTAATACTTAGTAAATTATTAATAATAGAAACTGCTTTTCTGTTTTCCAAAGCATGATAATATTCTGCAGGTAGTTTATAAGCTAGGAGTAAATCTGCAATAGCGTGAAACATATTTAAGAAGCGCGGAAATAATGTAGATCCGTGATTTTTTGTTAATGAGTTTTCATTTTCTTGCCAATAAAAATAGAAAGAATTGTGCAGGTAAGATATTTTATTTGCATATTGAAAATATTCAATATTAAAAAGCACATCCTCGCTTCCAATAATTTTTGTATCTACAAAATTTAAATTATTATTCTTTATATGAGCTGTTTTATATAATTTTCCCCATGCAGAATTAAAGTTATCCGTTTTTACTGGGTTATAAAGTTCTTTTTCTAAAAGACCGACAGTTCTTCTTTTTAACCAATCAAGGCTTTTTCCCGAGAATAAAAAATCTTTATCATAAAGCCAAAAATTCTGAATTGGTTTATCACTAAAAGTTTTAGCTCCTGACCAATAAACCAAGTCGCACTCATCTCTATTAACAGAATTGATAGCGTATTCACAAGTTCTTAGATCAATCCAGTCATCAGAATCGACAAACATTATATAATCACCTTTAGAAAGTGAAACCCCCGAATTTCTAGCTCCTGATAAACCTTTATTTTCCTGCTCCACTACAATTACTCGTTTATCTAAAATAGCATAATCACGAGCTATTTTAATAGAATTGTCTGGCGAGCCGTCGATTACTAAAATAATTTCTAAATTCTGATAAGTTTGTTTTACTAAACTATCGATACATCTATTAAGATATTTTTCCACATTATAAATAGGAATAATTATAGAAAGCAAAGGACTATCACTCATTATTTTAATTCTAAAAATTCAATTATTTCTCCACTAATGATTGTTGGATTTAATCGATCAACTATTTTACTAGCTTGTTGTCCTAATTGTCCTCTTCTTACAGGATTATCAATAAGTTCATCAATGGCACTTGCCATTTCTTTTGTATTTGCGTTTTCTACAATAATTCCCGAACTATTGTGCTCGATCATATCTCTCGGTCCTGCAATAAAGTCAAAAGCTACACAACAGCAACCGGCACCCATTGCTTCGGCTAGCGCATTAGGAAAACCTTCACTTCTGGAAGGAATGACATAAATTCCTGCGGAAGCATATACCTTATCAATATTTTGGACTTTTCCTAAAAAATTAATACGTTCTAAAACACCTAGCTTTGTTGCTAATTCTTTTAATTCTTGTCCGTTTTCATCACCACCCGCAATATGCAGCTCCCAACTTTTATTTTTCAATAAACTAAAACTTTCAATTAATAGATCAAATCCTTTTAAATGATCTCCTAATCTTCCTACCGCTAAAATAATATCTTTTCTTTCAATCTCAGGAAACAGCATTATAGGTCGAAGAATATTAGGAATCACTTTAATTTTAGATTTCTTAAAGTACTTCCTTTGATAAGATGCGGCTATAGAAGTTTGAGCGATTACTCCTGTAGGTGGTTTTAACCAGAAAGCCAGACGGTTTATTGTTTTAAAAGGTTGTTTCCACACAAATAGAGGACTAGAACGCTCTGAAATAAAGAAAGGAATTTTTATTCCAAAGAGTGCAAATGCAGTCAGAGCAGCATAGAATTTATTGAATGCCAGAATCGTGTCTGGTTTTTCCATTTTAACTAGCAATCGAATCCACCTAATCGTCTTAATAAATGAAAGTGAACTCGCATTAAGGCCTTCTGGTTCCCATAACTTGATAGCTGTATTTAAACTAAAAAAATGGTCTTTTTTGAACATCGCCACAAATACAACTTCTATATTAGAATCCTCTATACTATTAGCCGTATTGACCGCAGCTCTTTCCATACCTCCCATAGAAAGACATGGGCCAATAATCAATACTTTTTTTTTCATTTATAAAAACTTCGCTATAATTTGGTTTTCATACTCTTCATTAATAATGTCGGCAACAATTCTTCCTCCTTTAGCTTCACTGGTATATTTACCTTCAATTATTACTTTTGTAGTAGCGCCTTTTAAAAACCATTCATATTCAACATCTAGGTTTCCTATATCTAAGGCTTGAAATCCGGCTAAGGCTAACTCATAAGCCAAAGGTTTAGCAGTTGGACCCATTGCCACTAAAACTAGATATTCTTTTGATTGTTGTTTCGCAAAATTCAATAAATTATCAAATTGATCGAACGCGTTATGAGCTGGGCCCAATACTCTTTTCACTGAATTGGCATTTGCAAACAAATTATTTCCAACTCCTAAACGGCTTTTTTCACCCTCTATCAATAAAATATCTTTATCATTCCAAATCGATTGCACTTTTTTGAACCATTCCCCACTATGAGAAGTGTCTTCATAATCCATATAGAGACGGGTCATCGAGGCATTATAATAAATTTTGTCTTTTTTTAGTATTTTTTTTATACTAGGGTAGGTCCATGATATGATGGCTCTCCATGTTACCTTCGCTTCTTTTTTTAAATTATTTAATGATTGATAGCCAACAGGCAACCCAACCAAAATATTCTTATTTTCAGATTGTAAAATTTCAATAAAATAATTTCTTAATCGACTATCTTGTTTTTGGAAAGGTAGAGACCTTTGCTCCGAAATATACAAAAGTTCTCCATCACCAAATCGGCATATAGATACTTTATCCTTTAAAATTTTATCAATTGTTTCAGGAATTGACTTTACAATGGGAAGAGGATATATCTTAGTTACCAAAGGAAACACTGCGCTTAAAAAGTGCTTAAACACTTTTCTAGGGTATTTAAAAAAACTACCGTATTGTAAGTTCATTCCTTAACTATTTTAAATATTCTTCTAAAATCCATTCGACTTGATTGAATTTACCTTCGTGCCAATTTAAGTTTTTATCCCAATAACCGGGACAATTATAATAAGGTTGGTGAGCAAAACCATAATTTATTTCTACGATTAAAGGCTTATTTTCTGAATCAAAAACAAAATCATAAGCTACTACGCTTGCATTTAACTTCTTTGAGGTTTCAAATGCTATTGTAACACATCGCTCGTCAATTAATTCTTTTTCAAACTTGATTACGCCACCGCCGGACGCTCTAAAATCATTGGGACGCGTCATTCTTTTGATAGCAAATGCTTTTTCTCCTATCGTAATTACTCGGATATCAGAATCATTGTTAGGAATAAACTCCTGAAAATACACATATCCCTTTTGATTACCTACTGTTTTTGCAAATCGAGTGGAAACAAATACTCTCCGAATACTTTTTAGTGCCTCTATTCTATTTAATTTTCCTTGTGTAAATCGTAAATACTGCTCTTTAAGATCGTTCCATTTATCATAAGCAGGAAATCCTTTTCCAAACGCCTTGTTAACTATATTGTGTGCTTGACTTTTTGAACGAATCAACTTTACGTTAGCAGAACCAGCACCGCCTCTTAACTTAAATACTTTAGGAAAAGAAGTTTTCTCTATCCACGCCATCGCATCTTTCTTTTCATAGAAAACAAAACTTTTAACCAATGGCGCATCTATAGCTTCTAACAAGTACTTTTGTCCTACTTTATCATCAAAATGCCAATTCGAGTTAAATTCAGGAAATACCTTTTTGCCTGTTTGTTCCAATGCAAATAATAAGCCTTTTGCAAACAATACATCTTTAGCATCGGAATGATGGTGGTGCCAAAACAGCACTTCGCAATCTTCTAGTTGGCTGATGATGTCTGTGTCATAACAATTGACGATTTTATATGGAATACTGTTTTTTTCGCAGTAGTTAATCCATTCTGGACTAAACCCCCAAGAGGATTTATGTATAGCTATTTTCATTTTCAATGATTTCCATGAGTTGTACAGTATTTAAAAATTCTACATCTGGATGTTTATTTAAAAGCCATTTTATATAATTTTTAAATAATTCTAAATTTACATCTCTGTTTCTCGTATCTATTCTACCTACAAAGTTTAATCTATGCACACTAATTACCAAAGGTTTATTGAACAGAAACGCAAATTTAGTTTGAGTCTTAAGCTGTTCCAAACTAGCTGCTCGATGATCAAATTCAAGAATAGTTGATGGCTCGAAAAAAGCATTTCTTACATTGTACATAAACCCGTTTTTTTTCTCACCTATGTTATGTTTTATAGTCCCTTGTAAATTAGAGAGGGTTTGGAATCTCCCCCCTTGTATATACTTCACATTACTGCTCTCTAGTTCATTCTCTATGAAAGAATCCCAAGTATAAACTGGAGCTATAAACGATAATGGTTTATAATTAAATGCTTTTTCAAAAATTTCAATTCCGTTTTTTATTGATTTATTTAGAAAAATTCGATTGGTTTTTAATTCTGTGTTTAAATCAAAAGCAATTTGATATAAATTGCCGATCGAAGGGTTGCCTTTCGGTGGTATTCCCATCAACCCATAGTCAAAAGCAGTGCAAACATTTTCTTCTCGTTCCTGCAGAGCGTGCATCCATTTTGGCACATTGAGATGCTCTCGCCCATGAAACTGTGGAAAAAAAACCTTATTTTTTATTCCTTCTTCCCAAAGAGCAAAATTAGTATCGTAGTTTTTTAAGGTCTCTATAAATTCTTCAACAAAAAATTCTTGAAAATCATTTTTTTTTATTTTTACGAAATCCGGATTTCCTGTTATAACGTTTGCAGTAATTACAGGATGATTATTATTACTATCCCTAAAGCTAGCTAATAGCTCAAAAAGTAATGATAGATCCTCATTAGTTGCTACGGAATCAAACCTTTCAAACGGCCTATTTGTCAAATCGAAACCGCTATCTTTTAAATTCTGATATACCTTATTATTAGGCATTCTTATACTTCCCCAATCATCCGATTCAAAAACCACTAATTTTCTTTTGGTACTAAAATCGCCAAAAGAATTTTTATAAAAGGCTACTGTTTTTAATATTGAATTTATCATAGTTCACTACCAGCTAAAAATTCAGCATCTGGCCATTTTTTTAAAATAGATTTCAGTAGTACGTCCAAAGATTTCAATCCTGTATCACGATTATTTGCATCGATTCCACCAACAAAGCTAGCTCTGTGATTTGATATTAAGGCTGGTTGTTTTGATTGAAATGCTTGTTCAATATCGTACATACATCGTGCTACGCCATTATCATTTGCAGACATATTAGCTTCAAAGACGGCGTTACGTACTAAAACTTTAAGCCCTGATTTTTTCTTTCTACCTAAATAGTTGAATTGAGCACGTTGTTTACCATTGACTAAGGGAATTTTAAAAAATCGCCCAACATCAAGCCAGTCAATTCCGTTTTCAACTAAATTGCTTTCTATACCTGGATTGTAAAACATTGCAGGTGGAGTGAAAATCTTAGAATTATAACCGTATAAATTTTTAAAAATCGTTAAACCACTTTTAACAATTTCCTTACTTGACAGAATATCTTCTTCATCCCAAATATCAAATGCGGCTCCAATACCTCTTCCTCTTTTTGGATCATTGAGATAATCCGCGCCCAAGAAGAAAAATTCATTTTCAAAAGCTTTACGCGCAAAAGAATTTTCATCTTTTAAATCTTTCATCCACCAATTGACCTGTAAATGTTCTCTACCGTGTGACTGAGGTATGAATATATTTTGTTCTATGCCTTGTTTAACCAACTCTAAAACTTTGTTTGAATCAGGATATCTTTGATAGGTTTTATCAATGCTTTCGAAGTGGTAATTTTGAAAATTTTCTTGCTGAATTCTTTTAAAATCTGGATTAGCAACGTTAGATACAGCGGTAATTATTGGATTATTTTCTTTGCAGTCCTTGTGTTTTAAAAGCACCTCATAAAGACCTTCCATATCAGCGTTGCTCTCTAGTGTATCAAATTGGTCAAAACGACTACTAATTCTCAACCCATTTGCCTCTAGTTGCTTTTGATGTTTTGAAGAACGCATCCGCACTGAACCCCAATCGTCTGATAGAAATATAATTAATTTTCTATTGGTTTTTAGAGCGGGTAGATTAGCTATTTTTTTAAAAAAATTCTTCATTAGAATAGTATAGATTGTAATGATACATTTTCTAAGATTCCAAAAGGCATCATAAAACTAGGTCCAAATAAGTAAACTGATGCATTGTCCGAAAATAATCTAAAAGTAAATATAACATATAGCACTACGATAGGAATTCCGATTCTATTAATAAGTTCTGTTTTCCTATAATCTGTTTCATAAGCATAATAAAGAAGTAGTGTCGAAAAAGCAAAAATATAAAAAACTACATAAAATCTGCTTCCACTGGGCAATAAGGAACTTATGTTGGCGAAAGACAAGAGCATGAGAGTAAAAGAAAAGAAATTTGCAATAATTTTATTTTTGAATTGCCCTTTTGTTTTTAAAAATACTACTAATAATGAAATTAAGACAAAATATTTCAAGCCATAATTAATAAAGTCAATGTACCATGCAGACTTGGTTGCTAATTCTGCAAGATTTTCTATGTATGATTCTCCAGTATATGCACCAACCTTGTTTTGAGAAGCTGTTCCAAAAAATGCAGCATACTGTCTCACTGACTCAATATTTAATTCTGCCACGAAGAACGTTGCTATAGCACCCAGACCGTAAATTTTAGGCCTATTTTTAAAAACTGAATAAATGACTGATAATATAACGACAGGCAGAAAACTAAAATGGATTAAGAAGGAACATGCAGCTAAGACTAAATACTTGTTTTTTGGATTTTGTAAATAACCAAGTAATCCAATTGCGAAAATCCAAGCAGCAGCCCACATTCTAAATCCTCCGATATTATTTATTGGATTGGCACAAACCAATAACGTAAAAAACAATAAAGTTGTTATAGATTTTTTATCTAGATAATAGAGATACATCCTATTAAGATAATACAACATTAAAACACCAAATATCAAGGCGTAAATGCCAAATAAAACACCGTGAAAATCTGAAAATCTAGAAATTAGAAACATTAAAAGCGGCTCGGCAAAATCTAAGGTTTCTTCGTAAAGATTCTCAAATGTATAGAATAAATTTTCGAGAGGTTCTTGAGCAATTATCTTCAGACCATCGGCACGTCTTTGTCCATCCATTGCAGGATTTAAAAAATATAGAATTCCATACAGAGCAAAGAAAGCCAGAATGATCTTTTTGTTTAAATTATTTTTAAAATTTGAACAAGCCATTGCAAAAGCTATAAAAGGCCAAATTAAAAAAACTAATAATAGGTATCCTGAATTTTCTTGATTCTCACCTATCGACTTATTATTATTAATACTAAACATCGCTCGAAAGTAAATTCAAAAAATTAGAGGCGACATTTTTTATATTGTAAACTTGTATATCATTTATTATAGTGGCATCTCTATAATCGCCTTTAAGAAATGATGTCACTCTTGATCTATTTGGATGTAAAGGATCAATACTTAAAATAGGTCTCTGGGAGAGCGCATAGTCTATTAATTTACTTGGCGTATTTAGATGTGTACCATTATCTAGATTGATCAAAAAATCCATCTCACTTAATTTATAAAGTAAATTTCTTCTGGGAATTGCATCATGTAAAACAATTTGTTCTTCGTATCCTATTGCAACAGCTTGGAGGACAGCTTTAGCGTTTGCTCCAAATACATGAAAAGTAAAAGGCTTTCCAATTTCTTTTAATACTTTTATTACTTCATGCAGACTTCTAATGCCTGTAGCCGAAACGCCACCAGCATAAGCAAAAGTTGGTGCCTTATGTGTAGGTTTGATAGCTGCTATATCAACCTCCTCAAAATTAAAACCTTGTGGAATCACTTGAAATTTATCATGATATTTATTTGAATAAGCATCGGCAGAAGTAGCCGTAGGCACACTTATAAAATCGGCCTTTTTCAAAAAACTATTTTCTAAAGCCCTAAAATAAAAAGGCGGAGCAATTGTTTCTAGTACATTGGTCATAAATGGGTCACCACAATCTGCTACCCAAATTTTAGCAATAGGATGTTTTGCTGTTCGAACTTTAGCTATCGCCCAATGGTTTTCGTGTGGTACAGCTATAGAAACCATTAAATCATACCCTTTTAAGGTCTTTAATATTTTGGGTAATTTATAATAAATTTCAATATTCGGATATTCAAACAATAAAAACAACAGTCGTCCGAACTTACGTTTCCAATCACCTATCCAACTTATTTTAGAGCGCTCAAAAGGTTTCCAAGTCAAAAGTCCAAAATACAAAAATTTAATACCCAGTGAATTATCAAATTCATTTTCGATTTTTTCTTGCATGTTTTTTGGTAATAGAACGTCTACCTGATGCCCTTGTCTTGCAAGTTCTTTGGCTAGCTCAGTAGTCCTAAAAGAACGGGGACTTTGCTCTGGGAAAAAAGTTCGTGCAACAATTAATATCTTTTTCTTATCCATAAATATTAATTATTTCTTTCACAATTCTCTCTGCAGCTTTTCCATCCCATAAATCAGGAATTCCACCTTTTTTCCACGTACCACTAAATATTTTATCTAATGCTGGCTTAATATTTTTAGGATTCGTTCCTACCAATTCATTGGTACCAATGGTAATAGTTTCTGGTCGTTCTGTATTATCGCGTAAGGTCAGACAAGGTACTCCCATCACGGTGGTTTCTTCTGTAATACCTCCTGAATCAGTAACAACTGCTTTGGCATATTGAACCAAATAATTAAATTCCAAATATCCTAAAGGTTCAACAATATGCAAATTGCTTGCACTTATATTTAAACTTTCTATGATTTTAGCTGTTCGTGGATGAATAGGGAAAACAACAGGTAGCCCATTTACATTAGAGAGTATCTCAGTCATCGTTTCTTTCAGCTTTTGTGTTTCATCGACGTTTGCCGGGCGGTGCATGGTTAACACAAAATATTCCTTTTCTTTTAATTTCAATTCCTCAAAAAATAGTGGTTTTTGAAACTGATCCTGATTGGCTAATAAGGTATCAATCATAACATTACCTACATAGAAAATAGATTCTTCTTTTGTGCCATATTCCAAGAGATTCGCATTTGCAGTTTTAGAAGTCGTAAAAAAATAATCAGTAATGCTGTCGGTCACCATTCTGTTAATTTCCTCAGGCATTGTAAGATCAAAGGATCGAATTCCTGCTTCTACATGTGCTACTTTGGTATTTAGCTTTTTTGCAACAATAGCACAGGCCATAGTAGAAGTGACATCACCAACTACCAAAACTAAATCTGCTGGATGTGCCAAAAGCTCTTTTTCAAAAGCTATTAAAATTGAAGCTGTTTGCTCAGCTTGAGTTCCACCACCACATTCCAGATTTACATTAGGATGCGGAATATTTAGTTCTCGAAAGAATGTATCACTCATTTTAGCATCGTAATGCTGTCCGGTATGGACCAAACGAAACTGTATGTTTTGTCCTTGCTTTTGTACTTTTTTGATGGCGTGGAGGATTGGCGCAATTTTCATAAAATTGGGACGTGCTCCTGCTATTAAGGTAATTTTCATTTTGTTTTATTTAAAATTCTAGACACCGCATATAATCCCGAGAGAAGATGATAATCAGCTCGATGTGTTGGTCTTGGAAGTACAGTTATTAGAAATGGATGCGTTTGTTTAGGAAATTGATTTATCGATCCAATAAGACCTTCAACCGTATCTGCTTTTAAAGCATAAATTTGATTTAGAGATTCCGCTTCGTACTGCTTTCCTAACCATTTAGCCATTCTTGCTTTTATATAATTAGGGATTCGAGAAGCTATTTTATTCTTAAATGATTGTTTGGTTTGTTTAACAATAATTTCGTCTTCAAAAGGTATTGCGGCAAGCTCAGGAATTAAAATTCCTTCTCTTTCAGATATTTTAAAAAATAATCTTTCTTTTCTTTGCTCTGCGTTAAGCTTCATAAAAAACTTTACTAAATCTATATCCCAAAAAGGCAATCTAAATTCAAAATCAAAAAACTCATATACCCGACAACTGTTCACAATAAACTTTGCTTGCCGCTCTTGCCAATTGATATACTCTTGAAATTGGGATGGCTCTAGTAAAATTTCGTCATATATTTCGTTTAATGACTCATATAAATGAGATTTAAGTATCAAACTATTTTCATATAGTTTGCTGTGCCTTTTAGCTGTTCTCAATATTGAATCAACTTTGTTAGCACAATTTTGGTCTAATGTTGAAAAATGTCCACCAGACAACATATCTAATGTATGCCCTGGAATAATGACATCATTTTTTGTAATAATAGTAAGTTGCTTCAATTCATAAATAGCCAAAAAATCCTGCAAATGAGGAGTGGATACCCCTTGAAAAGCAAAATCGATATAATGGTCAATTACACCATTTTTGTGTAGCTTATTCCATTTTTGTTCAGAATATTCTATAAAATGCCATTCATAGTTAAGTGCTTCTGCAATTTGTTTACTCAATTTAGCCTGAGTATTTCCAGGCTTGCCATAGCTAAAGCAAATGACATTTTTGATGCCTTTTTTATAAAGAAAATTTACAATTTGTCTCGAGTCGTGTCCGCCTGATAAAGGAACTATCCAATTATTCACTTGAGGAGTAGAAATTATCATTGCTTCAATGACCTTTTCCATTTGGGCGTTAAACGATGCTACAAAAACTTCTTTATCAACTGCTTTGGTATTTTTTTCGGGAATGAATTTAAAATATCTTGAAGATTTAATGACTAAATCTATTTTTGATATAAAAACTATTTCTGCAGCTTGAATACCAAAAACATCTTTATAAATGGTACTGCTTCCAAATGAATAGCCCGATGTAATGAAGGCGCTTAATTTATTTTCATCAATTAAACAACCTTTAAAATTTGTAATAGAATCTGAAATTTCTATTGCACTTCCATTTATTTTATAAAATAACGGAAATGTTCTGATAATATCTGAAAGAGCAATTATGCTACTTTCCTTTACAATTAAAAACGTAAATGAGCCTTTAATTTTTTCTGAGAATTCTAGTACAGACTCATGAGTAAGAATGCATAAATCTCGTAAAAAAAATTGTGAATTTTTAGAGATAAAATCAATTACTTGACCATCATAGAAAGGAATTCCTCTATAATAGATTTCGGTTTTCTCGTCAATTTTGATGGACTTAAAAGATAGTAGATTTAAATTTAGTTCGTTCATTAATTAAAAATGTGATTTACAAGTAAGCATTTTAAAAATTTGATAGGAATTTTAAATTGAAATAGTTTTGAACATCCTTCGTACACAGTCACGACTATCTTATATAATCGTAAGATTTTTTAAATTCTTTTTTAAATAATACCTGTAGCATTATAATTTAAACTGTTAGGATACAAAGATGATCTTTTATAATGTATTAATTTTAGCCTTTATATAATCAATGCTATATTTTAAAGAAAGTTGCAAAATTAAAAATGTCAAGCCTCTTTTCATAGATTTATAAAAATATACATAATTTTTAGATATAAGATTTAGATCTGCATCCTCTCCAATACTATGAAGTGGGAAATTTTGCCTTAAAACTTTGTACCGTCCATAGCTCGGATTTTTTATAAAAAAATAAGTTGCGTGTATAAAATATTTTATAATTACCTGATCTATGATAATTCTATTAGCCGAATGATTAAAATTACCTTTGAATTTAACAAAATCTCTGGTAGCTAAAATATACCCGTCAAAAACTTTGTTTGAATTTTTTAGGTTGCTGCTTGTTGCTGAGCCTTCTCTTTTAGTTCGTACATAATAATCTAAAGTAGTTGAATCTGCTCTCGAAGAAAAAAAATAAGCCTTAGCTAAAAACTCACCATCTTCCAAGTAGGACAACGACGTATTATACAAAATCTTATTTTCTTGTAATAGCTGCCGAGAATACAAATGGGTGCATGAACTATCTATAGTGTCATTTCTGCCTTTCAAATATGCATTTACTGCATTCTTATTTTGTAATATAGAATTACAATTTAACTGTAAGACACTAGTTAAATCAGAATATTTTGCATTACAGATATCTAAATTCTCCGTAGAACAATAGTGTAAAAAAACTGCTAGTGCATTCGTCACTATCTGATCATCTCCATCAATAAAAGCGACATATTTACCTCTTGCAATGGCTAAACCATTATTCCGGGCGGCGGAAACACCTTGGTTTTCTTGATCTAATAAAATAATATTTTGTATATCTTTTTGTAATCTACGCACAATCTCAGCGCTATTATCTGGAGAACCATCAATAACACAAATAATTTCATAGTCCTCAAATGCAATACCTTGAGTAGCTAAACTCTTAATGCACGCTTCTAAATATGGCGCTACGTTGTAGATGGGGATAATTACACTTAGTTTCATATTATTAAAAATTAAAGTCAATATTTTTCAATCGAAAAATTTTCTTTAAGATAAGGCTTACATGAATAAAAGGATTCAAATAAAGAGTGGCTAACTTATATAAAAACGATGAAAATGAATTTGCATTTACATTTTTAAATTTGAAGGCTAAATAATCTGCATACTGCTCGCGATATAATTTTAATTGAGAGTAATGGGGATAGACAAGATCTTTTCTTAATTGTAGAAAATGTAGCCTTTTACCAGTAACAGATTTTTTACTATTTGCTTTAAGGCTATGATAAATCGAAGCCGAATGAATCCTATATAAAACTGTAACAGTTTCGAAAAAATGCAATTTTACATTATTCTTTGTTGCTTTTAACCAGAATGGATAATCTTCTATATAGGTATATTTTTCGTCGTAAAAACTTAGAGATTCAATTTGTTTTTTTTGAATAAATGCCGATGGAGTGTAAGAAATCACATCACCAATTAATAATAATTTATACTGTTGCTCTGCTTCTAAAGAATGAAAATAGCTGCCGTTTTTAGGCCTAATTTCACCATTATTAACATTATCTGAAAAAGTTTTTACTTGAGAAAAAACGATGGTTGCTTTACTATTTTCATTTATGTAGTGTACATTATCACTAATGCAGCTATCAAGTAAAATATCATCGCCTGCAATCAGCTTGAGCCATTCTCCTTTCATAGCTCTGATTCCTCTGTTACAATTGGCCGGTATTCCAGTATTATTCTGCACAGTAATTAATTCAGTGTTAATAAACCTGCTTTTGTTAATCGCCAACCAATTTTTACAAACTTCCACTGTATCATCAGTAGAACAATCATCTGTAATGATTAGCTCAATATTTTGATAGGTTTGCTCTTTTGTACTTTCTAAAGTTTCTAGTACGTATTTAGAAGAATTATAAGTAATAACTATAATGGAAACTAATGGGGTATGCTCTATTTTTAACATTTTATTTGTCTGGTTGTTGACCATTATTTTGAAATTCTTGATACAGAGAATAATCTTTTAATTTTATTATAAAAATACTTCGGCAGATGCAATTGATCATATTGTAAAGTAAGTTTTAGTATTTGGCCTATCTGTGGTATTGCTACCTTATAATTTTTTCGCTCGAGCTCTGCTTCTATCAATCTCAATAAGAACATAATTTCTCGTTTGGCGTAAAATTGTCGGCGTTCCTTCACGTGAAGTTTCCTAAATTTATTGTAAATATTGTGATGTTGCAAATCTTTAGTGTAATCATCAAGAGATGTCCAAATACCCGATCCAGTAATTCTGTAGACAGATACTACGTCATTTAATACTACAAAAGGTCCTTCGTTTATCAATAAGAAACGCAAAGATGTATCACCTAAAAGTAGACTTTCGTACTTATCCATTACAAATATTAAAGCTGTCTTACGAATTAGATAGGTAGAAGTATGAAAATAGGTATGAAGATTTTCAAAGTAAATTAGCGGAAAATTATCTCCCTCATACTTTTCATCAATTTTCTCGACACATAGATCATTGTTATATTGCATATTAAGCGCAACACACAGGCTGGCATTATCATATTTTTCCATTAAATCCACCTGCTTTTGTAACTTTAATGGATCGGTCCAAAAGTCATCACCTTCGCATAGTGCAATATACTTAGCAATATTTCTTGCAGCGAAAAATGGCTTTAAAGCCTCTCTAAATTTAGGGGTACCAAAGCTGTTGATGGGCTGAAAAAAGGTTATAAAAAGATTTGGAAACTTTTCTTCATAAGATAAAATTATACTTGCCGTTTTATCAGTGGAGCAGTCTTCAAATATTACAATCTTAACAGGAAAAGTTGTCAATTGCATTAATATCCCTTCTAAGCACCTCCCTATATATGGCTCATGGTTATATGAAAGTGTTGCAACAGAAACAAGTGGAACCGTACCTAGAGGCCAAACTTGTTCAGAAATAGGGGTGGCGTGTGGTAATGGGGTGTACATTTAATAAAAAAATTTAGATTCTGTGTAATTTCTGTTAATAAAAATTAATAGCTTCTTCAGTTATTTAATTACTATTAGCAATTTCCTTAAGTAGCTTAAATATTTACAAATGTAAGTGGATCAAATTATTGTTTAACTTAGATCTGCACATAGTTAAAAAGCTCTTATTTTACTTTGAAATGGTTTAGCGGGATTTCCCATTACTTTCATTCCTGAAGCAATACTTTTGATAACATTTGACCCCATTGCCACAAAACAATCATCACCAATTGTTATAAAATTATTTGTAGAGGCATTTATACCAATAAAATTTCTATCACCCATTGTTAAATTTGCAACAATTGCGTGAGCTGCGATAAAATTGTAATCTCCTATTATTGCGTCATGTCCTATTAATGCGTTTGTTTGAATGGTACAATATTTTCCCACTTTTGCATTTGAGTTAATTACAGTATTAGACATGATTACTGTTCCAGATGCTATTGTTGCACTTCTAGCAATAGTGCAAGTAGGATGAATAAATGTGCAGTATCTATCTTCAGGTATTTCGTAACTCTTTTTTAAAGCAATCCTGTCGGGCAAAATATCTTGTCTATACATTTGAAATATAAATTTTACGTCTTCATATTTCTCATATTTCTCATAAATTTGTCTGGTTTTAGCTAAGATTGGAAAACCATTTATTTCATTTCCAAAAGATTCATCATCAAATGCAAATCCTAGAAACTCTATATCTGCATTATGTTTCACCTGAGCATCGTAAATTTGCTCTGCAACAACTACAGCTGTTCCTTTTCCTCCGATAATTATTACTTTTTGCATCATTTTGTTTTAATTATTGATCTCTTTTTTACGCCTTTCTATTAATTCTACTCGAGCAATAATATCATTTGACTTAGTTATCAAAGGCGGCCCAACAAATTTACCTTCAATGATAGCTACTCCTTTATTGATTCTTTTTGCCTCCTCATATAATCTCAAAAATTCGACAGAATCGTGGTACTCTTTATCAGTGGGGCTAAATATTTTATTTACAACTTCATTTTGTTTCGGATGTAAAACCCACATTCCACCGTAACCCAATATTTTTCCCATCTCAAGATGCCTTTCTAAACCATCTAAGTCATGAACGTGAATATATGCAGCATCAATAGCTTCTAATTTATGTGCTCTTGCAACTATTGGCACGAGTTGTCTAGGAAATGAAATACTCTGATTGGTCTCAAAGTCTCTGATGCCTTTTATGTCTGATACATAATCCTCTGAACCAAAACCTAAGGCAATAATTCTCTTAGAAGAAACCGCAATTTCATTAATATTTACAATTGATAATGCGCTTTCTAAAATGGGGATAATTGAGAATGTATTAAGTTGTAAATGCCTCTCTTTTTCGATAGAGGTTAATAAACTATCTAAGAATTGAACATCTTCTTTCGTATTTGTTTTAGACAATAAAAAACCGTCTATGTTACCCTCAGTCAATTGCAAAACATCCTGTAAAAAAAATTCGGTTTCAATTTCATTAAGTCTTACAAACTTTTGAAAGCAATCAAATTTTTTATTTTTAGAACTGTTTACAATAATATTTCTAGCAAGGAGTTTATTAGCGTTGGGTTGAACACTGTCCTCTAGGTCGAAAATCAGTGCATCAGCTTTCGAATTTGCCGCAGACTCAATTAACTTTTCATTATGTCCAGGTACGAACATCATACTCCGTAATAATTGCAAATTATTCTTCATGACTCATTTTTTTTATTAATATTTTTCTTCTAAATCGAATTATATCTTCATTATGTTGATTATAACCTGTGGTTTCAACGTATACAATTCCTCTATCATTTTTTGATTTTGATTCTGTTTTATCTAATATTTCGGTTCTACTATATATAGTATCATTAATAAATGTAGGTTTCAAATGATCAATACTTTCATAAGCTAAATTAGCGATAGCCTTGCCACTGATATCTAATACTGTTAAGTGTACAGCTAGACAGAATACCAATGTTCCTGGCACTAAAACCTGTCCATGCTGATTATTTTTACAATAATCTATATTTGTATGAACAGGATGATGATTCATAGTTAACATTGAAAATAAATTATTGTCCGATTCAAATATTGTCTTTGATTGACAATGCTTAATTACTTCCCCGACAGTAAACTCTTCGAAATAGTTACCCATTTTGTTTGCTTCCATAATCTTTTAAATTTTATTAAATTTCCTAAGTTTATCCATTAAAGATTTGACTCTAATTATGTGTGGTTTTTCGTAAACTCTACCATTGATTGTATATACTTCTATTGAATCTTCTGAAATTGTCTTAATCTGATTGTATACAATCTTTAATTCTTGCAATTCAAGATCAGACATGAACTCGACATTTTTTAGTTCTTCGAGTTGCTTAGGATGTATTAAAAATTTTCCATGATATCCTAAATCAAATGCGTTGATACACTCATTTTTAAATTGTGAAAAATCAAGTAAATCTAAATCGACTCCATCAATATATTTTACATTAAATGCCTTTGCGCTTATACTTAATTCACTTTTAAAGTTCTTTAAATTTTCAAAAGTATTTTTAATTCCTGTTATGGAACAAAAATCATGACTTCCAAATGCAATCCCGTGAATCTCTTTTGAATAACATTTTAAAATATCTCTTATGTTAACATAACATAGTGGATTTTCGACTAATACAATCATATTTAATTCAATAGCAGGACAAAAACTTTTAATTATTGCGACTTCAGAACACTCGCTGATTTTAGGAACAGCAACCCGACCTTCAAAATGTCTAATTAAACTTTTAATTTGATCCTCAGAATAACATTTTTCAAAAAAAGGTATTCGAACAAAGTGATTATTTCTAGGTATTATGTTTAGTACAAATTCTAATGCTATTTCTCTATTATTAAAGGATACAGCATCTTCTAAATCGATTATAATATAATCAGCGTCAATTGTATCGATTTTCTGTAAATACTTAGACTTATCTCCTGGAATAAAAAAATACGAATCTAACATATATTTATGTTTTTATTGTTTTATTAATAAGAATTATGTAGAGACTTTTAAAATATTTTTTATTAAATATTTTATTGTTGTTATTGAATATCTTTGATCAATTGATAACTCGATGATTTGATCAACTATCATGAATTCCTGATCTCCTTGTCTGCACCATTATTCTAAATTTGGCCAGAGAATCGCCTTATAGATTTTTTTTAAACAACTATAATTTCAGATGTATTATAGTGTAAAATGGAAGAAACATTGAAATTAAACTCGAGTTTATATAAATTTTTAATTTATTTTTTTTAAATAAAACAGAATCGGAAAGTAAAAATCTCTTGTCTCTTTTTAGTAATGGTTACAAACTTTATTGAGCAAAAAGTATTGAGATAAATACGAACATTTTTTAATACTTAGATCATTTAATAGTTGGTCATTAGATAGAAAATTCGAACACCCACCCTCTGTTGAAACATCTAGTCTCTTTAATAAATCTGTAAATCTTGTAAACGATAAATCAGTTTCAAACGCCGCACTTCATAATTATTATTTATATAAATACCTACAAGCAGGCACTTCAAAAAACTTTCGGGTTGATTAAAATGTATCTACTCGCGCAATTGTGGTCGCATAGAACGCTTGCGCATTATCTACAATCAGGTTTTTACATTTTCTATGCACTTCACTTACCTACATGTTGCAGATTCCAAAATAATTGGTGTAAACAAAAACATCTGTCTGTCTCAAACTCAAAATCAAAAATTGGTCTAAAATTTTCACATATTGAATAATACTCTACTTCAAGCTCCAGTCGATTGATCGGTTCAAGCAACACCTCACAAGTATAAAAAGGCAAAAGTATCTTTTTATATCGTTTGTTTTTTTAATTATATTCAAGTGCATTGCGTCCAGTGTTGAGATGAATTGCTGCAGGATGATATTCTTTACCTTAGAAGACTCTAATCCAAAATAACCGACAATCGCTTTATTTTCTATCACACCAATTCATATTTAGCTAACATTATATTCACTTCATCAATAGAATTGAACATTAATAGGTCAATTATTGATAGCCAAGGTATAAACTCATTGTTAAATTGTTTATACTCTATCGGATGCGTTTTGATAAAGCTTAGATCTATTCCCTTATTTTTAAAACTTTCCTTATTATACAATTCTTGTCCCCCAAGAGCATTAATATAATGTGAAGCTTTTTCCTCTACACAAATATCAACCAATCTATCTTCCCGTTCTAAAGTCTTGTTATCATATCGCTCTGAAGACGTAATAAACTTTACATCTAATTGAAGGTATTTGGAAATAATAGTGATGCTCTCAATTGCTAGTTCACTTATTGTATTAAACTTTTTATTCAATACACTATTTATCAGTCTTTCTACTTCACAATAGTATGGTGCTTTCTTGTAATTAAACAATAACGTTTGAACAAACTTTTCTTTCCAATTTCCAAACATATCTAAATTAATAAATGTTTCATTAATTAAATTATTTTGTGAAACTTTATTTAAAGGCACTGTGAAAATTAAATCTTTTCCATTAACTAAAATTCTATTCCTATTTACCCAGCCTTTTTTTATAAAGTTAACATCATCGTAAAAGACAAAAATATCCACTGATTTAATCAATTGAAAATATCCTATATACGGAAATAGATAAGGCTGCATTACCGCTATTTTCATTGTACGAAATTAATAATTTCAACAATTCGCTCTAAATCATTTTTCTCCAAAGATAAATATAAAGGCAAGCACAAAATTCTACTTGCTATACTTTCAGAAATTGCCATTTCTTGAGATTCGACATAATTCACCCTATTTAAAGAGGGATAAAAGTAACGTCGTGGAAATATCTGCGCTTCATTCAGCGCTTTCTGGATTTTCAATAATGCTGCTTCACTTTCAAACATTACGGGATAATAACTATAGTTCCAATCGGTACCGTCACGCAGCTTCATTTTTGCCAATGTGGTAAAATCAAGATTGGTATTATAAAAATCTACTACATCTTTTCTGCCCGCTAATATTTCATCCATATACGGAAAAACAGCCAATCCCATTGCTGCGTGTAATTCAGATATTTTGCCATTAATGCCTAGTCCGAAAAAATCTACTGGGCCGTTATGTCCAAAATTATGGCTATAATAAATTTTACGGTATAGCTCTGGGTCTTTACAAAATACCGCACCACCCTCGCCTGTATGAAATAACTTTGTTGCGTGAAAACTGCAAGTACTTACGTCACCATATTCAAAAACACTTTTGCCCTTATATTGTACCGCAAAACTATGGGCAGCGTCATAAATTACTTTGAGGTTGTGTTTCTTAGCGATGCGCTCGATTTCTTCTATATTGCAGGGGTTGCCAAAAACATGAGTTGCTAAGATGCAGGTAGTTTTATCGGTAATTGCTGCTTCAATTTTTGTTTCATCAATAGTTAAAAACTCTGGATGAATATCTACAAATATTGGTGTACAGTTTTCCCATACAATTGCTGCAGTAGTTGCTACATAACTAAATGGCGTTGTAATAATTTCCCCTCCGCCACCTAACAGTTTCAAAGCTATTTGTAGTGGAATAGTACCATTGTTGGTAATAAACATTTTCGCTACATCCAGTTTTAGATAATCCGTTAGTTTCTCTTCCAATTCTCTCACGAGCTCTCCTCTATTGGTGAGCCATTCATTAGTATAGGCGCGTTGTACTTGAAAAGTATATTCGGCTATAGGAGGAAAAAAAGTTTTAGTTACGTTGATCATTTTCGTTTAATTATATCTATTAATTCCTCTAAGGAATTCATTTTGAGTAAATATGCACTAATTAGAAAGGTCATTACACCAACTACAGACCCTGTGGATAATCGAGTAAAATCGTTGTACAATTGTTGCACCATAAAATTGTCTAAAAAGTAAACTACTGCTCCTGCTAATGCCGCTAATGCAATTATGGGTAGCAAATCTTTGGTTTGCTGCCAAGCTGAATAGTTTAAAAATTTGCCGCTGTAGTGAGTATTTATAAAAAAAGATGCTAGAGACGAAAAAATACTTCCGTATAGCAATCCAAAGATTCCAAATTGGAAGGAAATTGTAATCACTACAACAGCTAAAATCTTTTTTATTATTTCTAAACGTAAAAATAAATCACTGCGCCCTTTCACATTTAATATTTGCAAATTGTAGATGTGTATCGGTGTCATGATCGCTCCAAAGGCGAGAATTTGGAAATACGGTACAGCAGGTAACCATTTCTCCGTATAGAGAAATCGAAAAAGAGGCTCCGCCAAAACTGCCATTAAGATTAATATTGGTGCAACTAAAAAAATGACCATTTGCATTATACGTTTATATACACTCTTCAGGCGTACGTCATCATCTTGTATTGCTGCAAAAAGCGGATATGAAACTTTTGTTACAATAGAACTTATAGAAGTTACGGGCAGCATTCTTAATGTGCTAGCACGATTGTAAAAACCAACTTGTGCTGGCGCAAAAAACTTTCCAATTATTAGTGTGTAAGCATTAGAAAATATAGTATCAAGTATACTTGACAGCATTATTTTGACACCAAAGTTAAAATGATGTTTAAATTTCGTAACATCAAAAGCCCATTGTGGTTTCCATTTAGAATAATACCAAAGCTGCATAGAACCTGCTAGTGACTGAACTACAGCGCTTGCAACCAAACTCCAAACTCCAAATCCATTAAAGGCCATCATAACACCAACTATACCTCCAAGCAATAAGGAAGGTATACTAATTTTAGCTTGAGTCTTAAAATCTAACATTTTCGTTAATCGAGTACTTTGTACTGCTGAAAACGCATTAATTATAAAGGTAATACAGTAAACTCGCAATATATTTATTAATGATTCTTGATCGTAGAAAGCGGCTATAAAGGGAGCCCCAAAATAAAATACCAAATAAATGATAATACTTCCCACTAAATTAAAGTGAAAAACAGTTGAATAATCTAAATCATCTACTTTTGGAGTTCTAATGAGTGAACTCGTTAACCCACTTGATATTAATGTACTTCCAATACCAATAAATACCCCTAGCATGGCAATCAGACCAAATTCTGATGGCAGTAGCAATCTTGCTAAAATTAATGATATTCCAAAATTAATTAGCAAATTACCAAAGAGTTGGATAATTGACCAAAAAACGCCAGATAAAGCTTGCTTCTTTAAAGACATTTAAAAATATTTGTAAATAAGGTGTTTCATATATTTTATTATGGCTTCTTATCTTGATTTGAGAATATCATGAGTTGAGCTATATTCATTAATTGCTATACGAATTCAACATCTTAATAATTTTCGTTACTTCTTCCTCAGTCGTTATAGAACTAATAGGCAAACTCACAACCTCATCGTGAATAGCATTCGTCAATGGATAATTAAGGTGATTTAATTCGCTATAGGCCAACTGCTTGTTTGGCGGGGTTGGGTAATGAATTAGTGTTTGTATTTCATTATCGGCTAGATAATTTTGTAGTGCTTGACGATTTTTGGTTCTAATCACAAATAAGTGCCATACGTGTTCGTTATTATCCGACACCTGACAGGAAGTATTTATTGGGAAAGGAAGTTCAACTAATGGATTTTTAATTTCAGATAAATAGCGCTCCGCACTTTGCCTTCTACACTGATTTTCTGCATCAATATATTTAAGCTTAACGGATAGAAATCCTGCTTGAATCTCATCTAAACGGCTATTTAGGCCTTTAAATTCATTTACATATTTCTGTTTACTACCGTAATTTCCTAAAGTGCGAATTTGTGTGGCTAAAGCATCATCATTTGTAGTTACCGCACCGGCATCACCAAGAGCACCTAAGTTTTTACCAGGATAAAAACTAAATCCTGCGGCATCGCCTAGACTTCCTGATTTGATACCATTCCAAACGGCTCCAATTGCCTGAGCATTGTCTTCGATAATTTTTAGATTGTATTTTTTAGCCAATTCAACTAATTGTTCTGACCAGCAAATCTGACCATATAGATGTACCACCATGATGGCCTTAGTTTTAGTGGTAATATGTTTTTCGATTAAATCGATATCCAGATTGAAGCTTTTTTCATTAGGCTCAACTAAAACCGGTACTAGTCGATTATCTGAAATAGCTAGTAACGACGCGATATATGTATTTGCAGGAACAATCACTTCATCACCTTCTTGCATAACACCTAGGTCAATATATGCTTTTAGAATTAAGCGCAAAGCATCCAATCCATTTGCAACTCCTATAGCGTGTTTGACATTATGAAACGCTGCAAATTGCTTTTCGAAATTCTCTAGTTGGCTCCCCATCAAAAACCAACCTGAATCAATTACATCTGCTGCTACTTGCTTTAATTCAGCAGCGTATTGGGCATTTATTTTTTGTAAGTCTAGAAATTTAATCATAATCGAAATTATATTTTTTTTACAAATTTAGCAGGTCGACCGTACCATAATTCATTATCTGGAACGTTTTTAGTCACTAGACTTCCAGCTCCTATCATGGCATTAGTACCAATAGTAATTCCTCCTAATAGTACGGAAGCGGCACCGATAGACGCTCCATTTTTGATTGTGGTTCTTTGTAATACAAAGGACTGTTTTGCTCTTGGATATTTATCATTAGTGAAGGTAACATCAGGACCAATTTGAACATTGTCCTCAATTGTAATTCCGTCCCAAAGCGAAACACCACATTTTACAGTAACATTATCTCCTATTTTTACATTATTCTCTATAAAGCAATGGCTACAGATATTACAGTTTTTACCAATAACTGCATTTTTTAGTATGACTACAAACTGCCAAATTCGTGTAGATTCAGGTATTTCTGCTTGTACATCTGATAATGGATGAATCATATTTATAAATTTTTAATTTCTGTAAAATCATTATAATCTCTTATGTAATCATTCTCATCATATTTTTCTGAAGCCAAAACTAAACAAGTTGATCCTGAAGAAAAATTATCAATATCGCGCCAAATTCCCGGCACAACATACAATCCTTGGTAAGGACGATTTAGAGTGATCTTCTTTTTATTGACGCCATCATCAAGTGTAATATCAAAACTTCCACCTGCCGCAATAATTAATTGATATAAATCTTTATGAGCATGTCCACCTCTATCTTCACCACCAGGAACATCGTATAAATAATACACTCTATTGATATCAAATGGCACTTGACTTTTGTTTTCAACCACCGTAATATTGCCTTTGTCTCGGTGGTTTTTGTCTAATTCTAAAACTTTACAATCGTTAATTGTAGTTTTAACCATATCAACAAAAACTTTATTAATTGCAGTATGCGCTACTATTTGTTGCTCTTTTGCAGAAGTCGTAAATTTTAAATAACTTTCATACGAACGAATATAATCTTCTTTATCAAATGGAGTAGATGCCAAAACTAGAGCTAAGGAATTAGTAGAAAAATTCTCCATACTACGCCATTTTCCTGCGGGAATATGTAGTCCTTCATACGAGCGATTAAGATGAAAAACTTCTTTTTTCTTACCGTCATCTATTACGACATCAAAGCTACCTGAAATTGCAATTATTAGTTCCTCTTGTTTTTTAAATGCGTGCCCACCTCTAGTTTCACCACCAGGTACATCATAAATCCAATATACTCTCTCTACTTCAAAAGGTAAATGATCAGGATTTTGCAAAAATGTTAAATTCCCTCTAGGATCTTGAATTTTTGGTAGTTCAATTATTTTTACATTTCCCATTTTATAGCTAACGCTTTATGATTTTATTAAATAATTAATATTTATAAATATGTAAAAATTAGGGATTATAGATTACTTACATCTTACAATCCGCGTCTTTTAGACTCCTTTGACATCATTTACAATTGCTCTTTCTTTTTTCAATTCAGTTAGATCTAAATCTAAGAAAGCGTTGTGTGCTAAACCTAAAACAATACTATCAAATTTTTGATTTGGTCTCGCTGTTTTTGCAGTTATCCTGTACTTATTCATCACTTAAGTAGGGTTTGTCTAAGTATCATAAATTGTCAACCTATATCCTAACTACACAAAACTTATATTTATATACTTTGCAAAATAATTATATTCTTATAAAACTAGTACAATGAATTTTTAGATGATGTCAATATTAATTGTAGCACCCAGATTTCATTTTCTAAATTTTGTTTTTATATTTAAAAGTATCCCTTTTAAATCCATTCTTTTATCCAACTCATTCCAAGAATACCCGCTAGAAATAAGTATTAAAATAATTCCTATTCCATACGCCCAAAAAGCATTAAAATATTGAACTGTTAAAAAACTCAGTATCGCTAATACCAATTGTAGTAGAAATATCTTTAAAAAATCATTGTTAAAAGAAAATTCAAATTTACATTTTGCAATCCAATATACTTGAAGCAGATATAAAAAATAGGAAACTAAAAATGACATTCCCAATCCCGTTAATCCCCAGTAATAATACCCTGCAATGTTTAAAAGTATCAGATAAATATTTGTAATTAATTCGTTCCAGAAATATAATTTAGTAGCGCTTTTGGCTAAGAATATAAATCCAATACTCCAGCTCACTGCTTTGAAAAGCATACCTAAAGCCGCCCAGTAAATCATTGTTGAAACTGCTAAAAATTGTGTTGAATATAAAATGATTACTATCCAATTAATA
The DNA here is from genome assembly GCF_035985025.1 of Flavobacterium sp. PL11. Classification (NCBI taxonomy): domain Bacteria; kingdom Pseudomonadati; phylum Bacteroidota; class Flavobacteriia; order Flavobacteriales; family Flavobacteriaceae; genus Flavobacterium; species Flavobacterium sp. PL11. The sequence continues at coordinate 9,322 of NZ_JAXCIA010000018.1, read as the reverse complement.
AATATCAAAAAAACAATTAAGATAGGTGCTAATATAAGTAAAGCAATTTCGGCTTGTTGATTTACAACTATTTTGGTTTGTAAATTACTATGCGCTACTGCCGAAAGACGCGGATAATAATCAGTTGCCATAGCCGTAAAAATCATCCCAACATAAGTATTAATAATCACAAAGCCTGCATTGTATAAACCCACTTGTTCAACGCCCCCGTTATTGCTTATGAAAATTCTAACAATATAAGATGCCCCTACTGTAATTAAACTACTCAAACTGATAAGAAATCCCATTTTCAGCATTCCCTTTCCCTCAAGAATGGTACGAGCTTGTGAAACAAATGCGGATTTTATTTTTAACTTCCTTGCATAAAACCATGTTAACACTAAAGAGGAAATAGCTGAAATTATAATCGCTGGTACTATTCCATCAATTCCATAAAAATAATAAAGAGGAATAGTTGTAAAAAGACCTACTACACTTCCAATCATTGCTGATTGTGCCATATACCTTATTTGTCGCATGCCACGCAGTAACACATCTTGACCCGTACTGATTTGGTTAAACAATAATGTTATTGCAATCCATATAAAAGCAAAGGTAAAATCTCTATTTCCAAAGGTAAATTCACTTAACCATGGTGCTAAAATGGCTGTTACTATTGCCCCTAATAGGCCTGTAACCCAAACCCATCTTTTAAATACCGTTGAAACTATACTTAAACGATTCTCATCACCCGAACTGTGTGCGGCAGCAATTTCTTTTAAAGCGCTGGTTCCTAATCCAAAATTGGTTAAACTAGCAATCAATAACAAAGTCGAATGTAATAAGCTTGCAATTCCCATCCCTGTAGGACCTAAAAGCACTGCAATAAATTTAGACCGAATAATTCCTATAATAATCTGGAATACTTGAACTCCTCCAAAAATAGAGGTTGCTTTCATCACTTGCCGATATGATGACTTTGTGTCTGACATTACAAGTGATACCTATTCAAAGTTGTTATAATATGACTAACCTCTTCATTTGTAAGGGTAGGACTTATTGGTAAACTCAATACCTGATCATGAATTATATTCGTTATAGGATAATCTACATTATTTAGTTCCTTGTACGCTAATTGTTTATTAGGCGGCGTAGGATAATGAATTATTGTTTGAATACCGTTATCTACCAAATAATTTTGTAACGCTTCTCGATTATTAGTTCTAACAACAAATAAATGCCAAAGATGTTCTTGATTTTCAGCTATTATATATGATGTATTAACTGGAAAAGGAAGTTGAATTAGAGGATTTTTTATTTCCGTTAAATAACGCTCGGCTATTTGTCTTCTATATTGATTTTCTGCATCTATATATTTAAGCTTTACTGATAGAAATCCGGCTTGGATTTCGTCTAAACGGCTGTTGAGCCCTTTATATTCATTGATATACTTTTGTTTACTACCATAATTTCCTAAAGTACGAATTTGAGTTGCCAATGCATCATCATTAGTTGTTACTGCACCAGCATCGCCTAAAGCGCCAAGATTTTTACTAGGATAAAAGCTAAAGCCAGCTGCATCGCCTAGACTTCCTGATTTGATACCATTCCAAACAGCTCCAATTGCTTGGGCATTGTCTTCAATGATTTTTAAATTATACTTTTTAGCCAGCTCACTTAATTGTTCTGACCAGCAAATTTGTCCGTAAAGATGCACCACCATAATGGCTTTGGTTTTTGGCGTAATGTGCTTCTCAATTAAATCGAGGTCTAGATTAAAACTTTTTTCGTTAGGCTCAACTAAAACAGGGACTAATCTATTATCTGAAATAGCTAGTAGTGAAGCGATGTAGGTATTAGCAGGAACAATTACCTCGTCATCCTCTCGCATTATACCTAAATCTATATATGCTTTTAAGATTAACCGCAATGCGTCTAGTCCATTTGCAACTCCTATGGCATGTTTTACATTATTGAACGCGGCAAATTGCTTTTCGAAATTTGCTAATTGATTTCCCATTAAAAACCAACCTGAATCAATAACATCTGCTGCTACTTGTTTTAATTCAGCAGCGTACTGGGCATTAATTTTTTGTAAGTCTAAAAATTTAATCATCTCTGAAGCAACTGATTTACAATTTTATATTAATAAATTCTTACTCTACTGATTACTAAAAGAGATTTTTTGAATATATTATAGTGTTCCTTACTTACAACTTACAATCCGCGTCTTTCAAGATTCCTTTTACATCATACACAATTGCATTTTCTTTTTTTAAAGAAACCAAGTCTAATGCTAAAAACTCATTATGAGCGACACCTAACACAATACTATCAAATTTTTGAGTAGGTATCGTATTTTTTGCTGTTAACCCATATTCATGCATCACCTCAACAGGATTTGCCCAAGGATCATAAATAGTTAGTTTTACATTATAATCTTCTAATGCTTTGATAACATCGACCATCTTAGTGTTTCGAACATCAGGGCAATTCTCTTTAAAGGTGATTCCTAAAATAAGTATTTCGGCACCATTTACTTTGATGTCTTTACGCAACATCGTTTTGATCACTTGTGAAGCTACATACTCTCCCATAGAATCATTTAAGCGACGTCCCGCCAGGATAATTTCAGGATGATAGCCTACTTCTTGTGCTTTTTGAGCTAAATAATATGGATCTACACCTATACAATGTCCGCCTACAAGCCCTGGTTTAAAAGGTAAAAAATTCCATTTAGTACCAGCAGCTTCTAAAACGGCGTGCGTATCAATATTAAGTAAATTGAAGATTTTGGCGAGTTCGTTTACAAAAGCAATATTAATATCACGCTGTGAATTTTCGATTACTTTTGCAGCTTCCGCCACTTTGATAGTTGGCGCTAAGTGCGTACCAGCAGTAATCACACTTTTATACAAAGCATCTACTTTTATTCCTATCTCTGGAGTAGAGCCAGAGGTTACTTTTAGAATTTTTTCTACAGTATGTTCTTTATCCCCAGGATTAATACGCTCTGGCGAATACCCTGCAAAGAAATCTACATTAAATACCAAACCTGAAACACGCTCTAAAACTGGAATACATTCCTCTTCAGTAGCGCCTGGATATACCGTTGATTCATAAACAACAATATCACCTTTTTTTAATACGCTCCCCACAGTTTCACTTGCTTTGTAAAGCGGAGTTAAGTCAGGACGGTTATTTTTATCCACTGGCGTGGGAACAGTAATGATATAATAAGAACAGTCGGCAATATCAGTAAGTGTCGAAGAACAGATTAATCCTGCCTGCTCGTCGCTAAAATCAGCCACTAAAACCGCTTTTAAAACATCATCGCTAATTTCTAATGTTTTATCATTACCTGAATTTAACTCTGCTATTCTAGTTTTATTAATATCAAATCCCACCACTTGATATTGAGTGGCGAATAGGCGCGCCAACGGCAATCCAACATATCCTAAACCAATTACTGCTATTTTTTCCATCTTATTACTTCTTATTTTCTTGTTTAACGATCTCTAACTTCTAAACAATTATCGTCTTACTTCTTAATTCTAAATCTTTACTACTTACTAATCACCACTCACAAATCACCATTCACCACTCACGAATCACGACTCACGAATCACGAATCACCATTCACGACTCACGACTCACGAATCACGATTCACGAATCACGAATCACGACTCACGACTCTATTATTTCAAATTCTCCCAATACCACGCTACTGCTTCTTTTAAGCCTTGTTGCATAGAAAATTGAGGTTGGTAGCCTAAAAGATTTTTAGCCTTATCAATACTAGCTAATGAATGCGGTATGTCTCCCACACGATTAGGTCCATAAATAGTTTCAATTGTTGCAATTTTAGGATCAAAATCAGATAAATATTTTTTAAGCGATGCTATTAAATCATTTAAGGTAGTTCGATCTCCATACGCTGTGTTATAAACCGTATTCATTGCCTCTGGATTTTCAGCAGCCATGGCTAGAACATTCATTTGAATTACATTGTCTATATAGGTAAAATCACGAGAGTAGTTTCCATCGCCATTAATAACTGGGCTTTGATGATCCATTAATTGCATTACAAATTTTGGAATCACCGCTGCATAAGCACCATTAGGATCTTGCTTACGACCAAATACATTAAAATAACGTAATCCGATGGTGTTTAATCCATAAGTACGTTGGAAAATAGTTGCGTATAATTCGTTTACATATTTAGTAATTGCATAAGGAGATAAAGGTTTGCCGATCACATCTTCTACTTTTGGTAAACTTTCAGAGTCGCCATAAGTGGATGAGGAAGCGGCATAAACCATTTTCTTAATTTTGGCATCGCGAGCAGCTACTAACATATTTAGAAAACCAGAAACATTAACATCATTAGTAGTAATAGGATCATTAATAGAACGAGGAACAGAACCTAGTGCAGCTTGATGCAAAATATAATCAGCTCCTGTCGCGGCTTTGTGACAGTCACTTAAATTACGAATGTCACCCACAATTAATGTAAAATTAGGATGGCTTAAGAGATGTTGAATGTTTACTGTTCTGCCTGTGGCAAAATTATCTAAACAAACTACCTTGTTGTTGTATTGTAACAAATATTCACATAGGTTGGATCCAATAAATCCTGCTCCACCAGTTACTAAAATGGTACTGTTTTCTATTTGTTTCATTTATGAAGTTAACTCGTTTGTAAGTTTCTTAATTATTATAATTGACAGATGAAAATTTAGGCAACAATTTGAAGGTTAAATTGCTACTGTGCTGTATGACTAAAATTTAAAAAATTAAAATGCTTTTTTTGAAATTTTAAAAAGTTTAGTTTAAAAATAACATAACCAAGAACAAAAAATGTTGCTATTTGATTAAAAATCTTCACGGCTTCGCCCCTCCAACTCCCATTTAGGTAGCTAGATCTTTTTAAATTTTGTGCGAATGTAATAGTAAATTATTTAGTTACATAACTAATAACAAGTTTTTACAATATGACTTTAAGATTATTTTAATACACTATTTTTATAATTATCTAACAGTCAAATGACTACTTAAAGATTCATATTTTATTTTTATTTTGGAAGCAATTTAGAAAATATAAACATTGTAAGTTTTTTAATATATATTAAGTTTAAACTTTTTAGTAGAAAATTATATTAAATTATAGAAGAAAACTGGCAGATAAAGTTACTTTATTGTTCAAACTAACCAAATAATGAAAATGATCTGATGTAGTTTTTTTGTCGCACTGAGCAAAGTTGAAGCGCGCTAAATTGTTTGCGTTAGATTTCATTCCCATTGACAAAGATCAAACCGTTGGGGTTAAATTTGTTTGTAATAACCTACTTATTGTTTTCTTGATAAAATAACGATTACAAACTTTTGGTTTTACGGAAAAATTAAAATGATTTACTGTTTCATTTTCTCTTCGCTTAGCGCAGTTAAAGACGCGCTAGTTGTATGCTTGCTAACACTTAATTTTGAAAATACTAATTTATTTATTGTCAAAGGAAGTGTAGTAAAGATTAAGCACTGCTTATAAAAAATAGCTGTGCCTATACGCAAATTAATAAATTGGAATGTTTTTATCACCGTAAGCTTCAAACACAACTGGAATCAAATTTCAGGTAAGCATTTAGCGTGATACGTAAAGATAAATTCGTTAGCGATAGATTACTTTTTATTTAGATCTTAATTGCAAAAACAATTGATTCCTATTATTTGGTTAATCTTAACGATATTATTTAATCGATATATCTATTCTAGCAATGGAGATTCTATTTTTTCCAAAGCTTGATATACTTTTTTAACATCTTGTGAAAATTCTTTTTGAAGTATTAAATTAGCAGTAGCAGTATGTACAAAAATGGTGTCTTTTACTCCTAAAAATGCGGTATAGTTAGAAGTGCCAATAACCATATTTCCATTTTCATCTACAGGATGACCGTTTGCCATTAAATAATCATAAACCGATTCAAAAGAACCTAAATCAGACCATTGGAATTGTGAGGCAACGACTTTTATTTTTTTAGACTTTTCCATTATAGCGTAATCGACGCTTATAGATGGAATATCGAGTGACAAATTTAAATCTAGATTTCCAGCTTTATTATTTTCCCACACGATTTTTGATTTTAAATAAACTTCTGGTGCGTATTGCTTTAGCTCATCTAAAAACACACTAGCCTTAAAACAAAACATACCACTATTCCAAAGAAAATTTCCTTTAGCAATAAAATCTAGTGCAGTGGCATGATCGGGTTTTTCTCTAAAGGAAAGTACCTCATCTCCTTTACGTTCAATATATCCATAACCTGTTTCAGGTTTAGTAGGTACAATTCCAAAAGTTACAATGGCGCCAGCAGCAGCTTTTTGAATTGCTTCTTGCATTGCTTCATTATAACGTTCTTTCTCTCCTATAATATGATCTGAGGGAGTAACAATTAAGATATCGTCTTCTTGTGATGCAAATGCCGCAAAAGCAATTGCTGCAGCGGTATTCCTAGGAGTAGATTCTATAATATCAATGTAATTTGTATCTGATTTGGCTAATACAGCTTTGCTTAAATGACAGTTGTCCATGTTTCCTACAACCATAACTTGATTAGCAATACCACGATTGCGATCTACTGTAATTTCAAATAATGATTTACCGTCGAAAATATTAAGATATTGTTTAGGTTGGCTTTTACGTGATAGAGGCCATAATCGACTTCCTATTCCTCCAGTAAGTATTACATGCGTGATTGAATGCTTTTCCATAATTGCTTTTTTACAATTTTAAATTCCTTTACTATTTTATACTATTTCACATACTTTTTATTGTCAACTAGCAAATAATAATTGATTCTATTAATTCAAATTCATTTATTTTATCAAATATAAAGGGATCTTTGAACTCGTTACTTTTTTTATTAAATTTTTAAGTATTCTAATGTTACTTTTAATTACATCATTTTTTTCTATTTGGATTTAATCATTTTATTAATTCATTAAAACTTTAATAAAAATGCATTTAAAAAATTAAATTTATAATCTATTAGAGAAAATTTAAAAGATTATTATTCTAAAAATGTAACCTTTTCTTATCTCTTATAATCGTAAAGTCTAATTCTAATTTCTAATTATATTTTAGACTACTTTATTTTCATCTTCAGCACACATCCCAACGATTCTAAGACTAATACATAATGTGTATTATTGACTTCTTGGACAATTGCTTTTTGATCACAAAACGGACCTGATTCTAATTGAATAGCATCGCCAATTTTGTAGGTTTCTATCATACATTCGCCACTTTCTGGGGCGTTAAGCCACTTTTTGATAACGCTTATTTCCTCATCTCGCACTATAGCAGGTTGTCCAAGCCAAAATAAATATCTGATTGCCCCAGAACATTCAAATACAGAACTGCGTTGTGCTGGCTCTAATTGTACAAATACATAAGAATTAAAAAGAGGCACTTCTACCTTTTTCTTACGATCAGTCCATTGCCGTATTTGTGTAATCAAAGGACAATAGCATTCGACCCCAATTTTTGCTAATTGCTCTGCCACTTTTTTTTCCCATTTAGGTTTTGTATAAACTACATACCAGTTCATCCTTTTCTTTTTTTATGGTGAAACAAAAGTTTATTTATATTTTATCCTTGTTTTAATAAAAAACGGCTCCAAAAGCTTATTGCGCTTCTGGTTATTTATCTTTTAAGCGCTTGCACTGATTAAATTCAGCAAATTTAACTTTTAGCGCAAATTAACAAATTATAATCGATATAGCTTTACGTTTTAAAGTTTAGAATTCTCTTGTTGACTTTTTGAAGTTTTTAAATTGTAAGAAGTAGGTAATTAGAGGAAGATATTATCATTTTTTTTGACATATAAGCCATCTAAGTTTTAGATGTGATCTTTAACAATATTCAGAAAACATAGGATTAAACGATAATTTTTTTTTCAAATTAAGGTTATATACGTAACCAAGCGACTACATTTAATGGCTATATTAAGTTGTATCGACTTCTCGGTACTTTTTTGGCTACATACATTCGTTTCTATTCATAATCCTGCTAGCCAAAAAAAACTCGAAGGGACGCGCGGTCTTGATTCAAATATTAAGTAGAAACACTTAAATTTGGACTTTCTTTGAAACTACTTATTATCTGTTCAAATTCTCCTCGCGTCTGTTCGAGTGATTTTTAAAGCTAATTGTGTTTTTGTCAATCAACGAGTTGCTGTAGCTTTAAAAATTGTATCGACTTCTCGATATTTTTTTGGCTAGACTAAGTCCACTTTCTAAACAAAACCCTGCTAGCCAAAAAAACTCGAAGGGACGCGCGGTCTTGATTCAAGAGTTGTATTGCATACCATTTTACAAACAAAATTAATATTATTTGTTTTTATATAGATTTACCTAACATCTACTCTGTCGCCAATTGCATACTTTCGAACGCTACTTATCATCTGTTCAAACCCTACTCGCGTCTGTTCGAGTGATTTTTAAAGCTAATTGTATTTTTGTCAATCAATGAGTTGCTGTAGCTTTAAAAATTGTATCGACTTCTCGATACTTTTTTGGCTACATACATTCGTTTCTATTCATAACCCTGATAGCCAAAAAAACTCGAAGGGACGGTAATATAGACTTTTGCACATTCAGACTTTCAAACCTTACTCGCGTCTGTTCGAGTGATTTTTAAAGCCATTACTATGTTCATGATTAACGGAATGTTATAGCTTTAAAAATTGTATCGACTTCTCGATATTTTTTTGGCTAGACTAAGTCCACTTTCTAAACAAAACCCTGATAGCCAAAAATACTCGAAGGGACGCGCGGTCTTGATTCAAATATTAAGTAGAAACACTTAAATTTAAACTTTAATTGAAATTACTTGATACTTAATGCCTTTTCAAATTCTACTCGCGTCTGTTCGAGTGATTTTTAAAGCTAATTGTATTTTTGTCAATCAATGAGTTGCTGTAGCTTTAAAAATTGTATCGACTTCTCGGTACTTTTTTGGCTAGACTAAGTCCACTTTCTAAACAAAACCCTGCTAGCCAAAAAAACTCGAAGGGACGGTAATATAGACTTTTGCACATTCAGACTTTCAAACCTTACTCGCGTCTGTTCGAGTGATTTTTAAAGCTAATTGTATTTTTGTCAATCAATGAGTTGCTGTAGCTTTAAAAATTGTATCGACTTCTCGATATTTTTTTGGCTACATACATTCGTTTCTATTCATAATCCTGCTAGCCAAAAAAACTCGAAGGGACGCGCGGTCTTGATTCAAGAGTTGTATTGCATACCATTTTACAAACAAAATTAATATTATTTGTTTTTATATAG
>NZ_JAXCIA010000017.1:0-90372 GCF_035985025.1 Flavobacterium sp. PL11 | reverse complement strand
TAACATAAATTCATTTTTGTCCATGTCCAAATTGTTTAGAACAAAACTACTCCCTTAGGTTGATCTAAAAAATATGGGGTTCGTCGGGCGGATACGTCGTTCTAGAACATCACTTAAGATAAAAATAAATATCATTACGATACTTTTAGAACCGTTTAAACCAAGTTTTAAAGTGTTTTCATTTTCTAACAATGACAAATACTCTCATACTTTTAAATAAGATTTGCTTAATTAAACTTATTAATTCTACACTATTAGATATAAATAGTATAAAACAATTATGTTAATTTTATGTTAATTTAACATTTAAACAGTTGTTTAATTTAAACAGTTGTTTAATTTTGAATTTGGAAAAAAAACACTGCTATTGAAAAATAATTTTAACGATAAACAAATTCAAATTCTGGAAGTTGCCGAAAACCTTTTTTCAGAAAAAGGTTTCGACGGAACTTCAATTCGTACTATTGCTAAAATAGCAAAAATAAATATTGCCATGATATCTTATTATTTTGGATCCAAAGAACGTTTATTAGAATCACTGATCATTTATAGAACTTCTGATTTAAAATATCAATTGGATAATCTACTGCAAGAGAATCTCGAACCCGTTGATAAAATAAATAAGCTTATTGAACTTTATATCAATCGCATCAATAGCAATAGAGGAATTTATAGGATTTTACATTTTGAATTTACTTCGAAAAAAAGAGCGCAGAGTTTACACGATTTATCTGAATTACGAAAAGGCAATTTAAAATCACTTGAAACTATTATTGAAGATGGCCAACGCAAAGGAATTTTTAGAAAAGATATCATTATCCCACTTATTACGCCTACTATTTTAGGTACTTTTTTTTATTTTCACATGAATAAAACCTACTTCGAAAATTTATTAAACTTAAAAACCGAAGAGTTGTATAATAACTACATAAAGACCACTTTGACAAAACATATTCAACAAACAATTAAAGCACTTCTGATTTATGAAAGTTAGTCAATTCGTTTTCTATGGAATTTTATTTATAGGAATTTCATCCGCAACAGCGCAAGAAAAAACAAGTTTAACTTTGAACGAAGCTATTAATTTGGCTTGGGCCAAAAGCAATGAAGTTACGCTGGCCAATACGAAAGTAAAAACCAAAAAATATGAATTAGAATCGAGTAAAAACACTCAATACCCTGATGTAAAACTTTCTGGTCAATATTTGAGGTTAGCAAATGCTGATATAAATTTCCAACTAAATCAGAATAATTCCGCAACTCAAGAACCGCTTCCTCTTGTAAATCAGGTGATGCTTGGTCAACTAAATGCTAAGCTACCTATTTTTTCGGGTTTCAAAATTCAAAATAGCATTGTTGCTAATCAAAATTTATATGAGGCTGAAATGGCTACAGCTTCGCAAACTAAAGAGGAAATTGCCATACGTGTTATTGATTATTATGCACGATTATACAAAGCGCAAAAGACAATTGAATTATTAAAAGAAAATCAAAAGACCGCCCAGCAGCGCGTTAAAGATTTTATTCAATTAGAAAAAAACGGAATTATTCCTCGAAATGATCTTCTAAAATCTAAACTGCAAACTTCTAAAATTCAATTATCACTTGATGAGACGTCTAATAATTTAAAAGTGATTAATTTTTATTTAGTGACACTTTTAAAATTAGATTCAAATACAAAGCTGGAAGTTCGAGAAGAAAATTTTACAGATTTTCAGATGACTAATATTCCCGCTAATGAATTACCAGCTTTAGAAAATAGAAAGGATTTAGAAGCAATACGGTTTCAAGAAAAAGCTAGTGAAGCCAATATAAGGATTGCAAGAGGTTCTTACTATCCATCAATTGCGATTGTGGGCGGCTATAGTGCTTTAGATTTAAGCAATGTCATTACCGTTCAAAATGCAATGAATTTTGGTGTTGGAATTTCATACGATTTAAGCGCAATTTTAAAGAATGGAACTTTAGTTAAATTAGCAGAAAATAAATTTTTGGAAGTACAAAATTCTGAATTGATATTGACAGATTTTATTAAAATGCAGGTAAAAAAGGCTATGGAAGATTACGACTTAGCTTTAAAACAAAAGATTGTTTATAATGAGGCTGTTGAACAAGCTACTGAAAATTATAGAATTGTAAAAGAGAAATATGACAACGGACTTTCAGACACTAATGATTTACTTGAAGCTGATGTAGAACAATTAAGTGCAAAAATAAATACTGCTTTGGCGAAAGCTAATACCATTCAAAAATACTATGAGTTACTGTCTGTAACTGGCCAATTATCACAAACATTCAATATCGCTCAAAAATAATCATAACCATGGAAAAGAAAAAAACAAATAAAAAATTTATTATTATCCTAGTGGCTTTAGTGATTTTGGGCGGAACTTACGGAACTTATAAATACCTACATTCTCAATCACATGAAGAAACAGATGATGCGCAAATAGAGAAGAATATGAACCCTATTATACCACGTGTTTCGGGATATGTGGATAAAGTATATATTAAAGATAATGATTATGTAAAAAAAGGTGATACGCTATTTACTATCGATAAAAGAGATTATTTATTAAAAATTGAGGAAGCTTCAGCCGCAGTTGTAGGAGCTGAAGGTAGTTTTGAGGTTTCAAAAGCGGATATAGGAAGTGCTTTAGCGAGTATTTCGGTTTCAGATGCTAATTTTCAGTCAGCAGGTGGAAATATTGAATCAGCCAAAATAAGATTAGACCGCGCTACTAATGATTACAATCGTTATGATAATTTATATAAAAGCCGCACAATCACTAAACAACAATATGAGCAAGCACTAGCTGCAAAAATGGAAGCTGAAAGTCAAGTCCGTGTGTTACAACAGCAACAAAGAGCGAGTGCGTTTCAAAAATCAGTAATTATTGCTAAATCGAAAGTCTCAGACAAACAAACAGAAGTAGCTGCTTCTAATATCAAACGTGCCAAAGCGATGCTTGACGCTGCTAAATTGAATTTAAGCTATACCATTGTAACTGCTGCCATTGATGGCCAAGTTTCTAAAATTGAAATTCAGCCAGGTCAATTAGTACAACCAGGACAATCTTTATTCTATATTATAAATAATAATGAAGCTTGGGTAATTGCAAACTTTAAAGAGACACAATTAAATAAAATGATCATTGGTCAGAAAGTATCTGTCAAAGTAGATGCCTATCCTGATTACGATTTTCAAGGCACAATTACATCATTCTCGCCAGCAACAGGATCTAAATTTTCGTTACTGCCACCTGACAATGCCACAGGAAATTTTGTGAAAACAATCCAAAGATTACCCGTAAAAATAAGTTTGAATCCTACAAATGATCCTGAAAAAATAAAACTACTTCGTGCTGGAATGAACGTTGATGTTGACGTGCATCTGGATTAAATAGACTTTTGATGATAACAATTCGAAATAAAGATCTTAAAAATTAAAGTTGACAATTATAAATTAAATGGCACCAACTGGAGAAGATGATTTAGTAGAATATGGCTTTAGGAGAGTCATAATTACCATTACAGCTGTACTTTGTGCAATGCTTGAAATTGTAGATACTACCATTGTGAATGTGGCATTGAATAATATGCGGGGAAGTCTAGGTGCATCACTTACTGATGTAGCATGGGTGATTACTGCGTATGCCATTGCAAATGTAATTGTAATTCCTATGACAAGTTGGTTATCACAGCAATTTGGACGTCGGAATTATTTTGCAGCCTCCATTATTATATTTACAGTAGCCTCTTTTTTATGCGGAAATGCCGATAATATATGGGAACTGGTAACGTTTCGTTTTATACAAGGTTTAGGCGGTGGCGCTTTATTAGTAACGGCACAAACGATAATTACCGAAAGTTATCCAGTTGCTAAAAGAGGAATGGCTCAAGCAATTTACGGAATGGGTGTAATTGTAGGACCAACACTTGGACCACCTTTAGGAGGATATATTGTTGACCATTTTTCATGGCCATATATATTTTATATCAATATTCCGCTTGGAATAATTGCAACCTTACTTACTTTTTCATTTGTTAAAAGTCCTAAATACGGTGAGAAATTAAAGGCAAGTCAAGTCGATTGGTATGGAATTGTTCTTTTAAGTGCCTTTATAGGATCATTACAATATGTTTTAGAACATGGTCAGCAAGATGATTGGTTTAATAATCTTACGATAATGATTTTATCTACAGTCTCTGTATTTGGATTAATTCTATTTATTTGGAGGGAATTAACCTATAAATACCCAATTGTAAATTTGAGAGTTTTGAAAGATACAAATCTAAGAGTGGGAACTATAATGTGTTTTATTTTAGGTTTTGGATTATATGGCTCTACATTTTTGATTCCTATATACACACAATCTGTATTAGGATGGAGTGCGCTAGATGCTGGATTGTTATTGATTCCGAGCTCTATTACAACTGGAATTATGATGCCATTTATAGGTAAAATGATTCAGCGAGGTATTCCTCAAACGTATATGGTAGCTTTAGGGTTCTTTATCTTTTTCTTATTTACCTTTTGGATGCAAAACGTCATTACCACTGATTCAGGTGAAGAACATTTATTTTGGCCACTAATATTAAGAGGAGTTGGATTAGGGTTACTATTTGTGCCTATTACAACACTTTCACTTTCAACTTTAAAAGGCAAAAGTATAGGCGAAGGAGCTGCTTTTACCGGAATGATGCGACAATTAGGAGGCTCTTTTGGTATTGCAATCATAACTACTTTTTTAGCGCGTTTTAATCAAGAACATCGTGTGAATTTAATTTCACATTTAGATAAAACTTCTTTTGAGGTACAACAAGCAGTTCAACAATTTAAAATGGGTTTTATGTCTAAAGGTTTTGCCGAAAACGAAGCTTTGGCAAAAGCATATAAAGCAATTGAATATAAAGTGATTTTACAGAGTTCGGTATTGTCTTATATGGATGTGTTTTTATATTTAGGAGCATTATTCTTATTGTGTATTCCCTTTATTTTGGTAATAAAAAAAGGTAAAAATAAAATTAATCCTGCAGATGCTATGCATTAGTTTACTGGATAATATATTTGCTTTAATTTTTTTTTTGAAGGAGACGCGATAAATCGCGTCTGTACTATTGTGCGGTGAAGATGAGTTTATTTTCTTTTGATAAATTAGTATCAAATTGGTAAGGTGATAAATCGCTTTTATAAATTTATCTAGTGAAGATAAGTTGATTTCCTTTTGATAAATTAGCATCAAATTGGTAACCATCATAGTTAAATCCTTTTAAATCGTCTATGGTTTCAGCATGAGTATCAATAATATAACGCACCATCATTCCTCTAGCTTTCTTTGCATAAAAACTAATTATTTTTAACTTACCCTCTTTATAATCTTTAAAGTCGGGCGTAATTACCGGAACCTTTAGAGCCTTTACGTCAATAGCTGAAAAATATTCATTACTCGCTAAATTGATAAATAATTCGTCCTTTTTTAATTCGTTATTCAAAGATTGAGTAAGAGTAGCTTTCCAGAATTCATGCAAATTTTTACTTGTGCCCACTGCCATTTTTGTCCCCATTTCAAGGCGGTAAGCTTGCATTAAATCTAGTGGTTTTAATATACCGTACAAACCAGAAAGTATTCGGAGACGGTCTTGCAAAATTGCAATTTTATCTACAGGAATAGTATGAGCATCTAATCCCGAATAAACATCACCATCAAATGTATATATTGCTGGACGTGCATTTACGGTAGTAAATGGTGTTTGCCAATCTTGAGTGCGCTGCCAGTTTAGATCAGCTAATTTATTTGAAATACTCATTAAAGAAGATAAATCAACTGGCTTTACTTCTTTTAAGACTTTATGAATTTGTTTTGCGTGCTCTAAAAATAGTGATTCTGTATTTAGATCTGTTGGTAATTCTTTTTTAAATTCTAATGATTTGGCTGGTGATATAACAATTTTCATCTAGTACTTTGTTTAGTATAATTTTTATCAAAAATACTAATTGAAAACCATAATGTGGAACTTTTTCAATTGATTTGTATAATAATACCATAAAAGATCTAAATCAAAAAGATAATATATTTAGTATTTTTACATTCAAAATAAAATAAAAAATGCAAGACTTCAGTACGGTTGCTATTCAAAGAATAACAATTAAAAATTTAATTCTGTTACAAGAAATTAGCATTCGAACATTTACAGAAGCCTTTTCATCGACTAATAATGCTGACAACATTGCAATTTACATTTTAGAAAAATTTGGTTTAGAGCAATTGACGTTTGAAATAAATAATGCTAATTCTCAGTTTTATTTCGCTTTTGCAAATGATCAAGTGATTGGCTATATAAAACTTAATTCTGGAGATGCGCAAACAGAAAACATCGTCGGAAATAATTTAGAAATTCAGCGCATTTATATAATTGAATCTTTTCATGGTAAAAAAGTAGGCCAGCTATTGTTAGATTATGCGCTGCAAATAGCATTAGATGCAGGTTTTGAAAGTGTTTGGTTAGGCGTTTGGGAACACAACTACAAAGCTATTCAGTTTTATTCGAAAAATGGATTTACGGTTTTTGACAAACATGATTTTATGATGGGAAATGACAAGCAAACGGATTTATTGATGAATCTTTTTCTAAAAACTTAATCTTTATGTACGATTTTAATTTTTTAAAAATAGTACAATTGATAGTCTATTGCGTATTTTTAAAATCCTATTTAGCTTATTTTTGTATAAAACTTTACAAACACCATGAAACAAGATGTAATTATTGTTGGAGCAGGATTAGCAGGATTATCGGCAGCGGTTTATTTGCATCGTCAAGGACGAAAAGTACTTATTTTAGAAGCCAGTGATCGTGCAGGAGGAAGAGTAAAAACCGATTCTCAAGACGGATTTCTTTTCGATCAAGGTTTTCAAGTGCTTTTAACCGCCTATCCCGAGACACAAGCATTACTCAATTATAAAGATTTAAAACTAAAAAAAATGTTGCCAGGCGCAACAGTTCTTTATGATGGTGGCCAATTCGAAATTGCCGATCCTTTTAGACGACCTTCGGCGGCATTTGCAACGCTTTTTGCCCCTGTAGGAACTTTAAAAGATAAGATCAACACGCTTTGGCTAAAAAACAGATTACAAAACCTAAGCATTGAAGAAATTTTTGAACAACCGGAACAAACGACGCAAAAACAGTTAATTGAATATGGTTTTTCATCAAAAATGATTCAGCGTTTTTACGCGCCATTCCTTTCTGGAATATTTCTCGAAAATGAACTAAAAACTTCTCGACGAATGTTTGATTTTGTGATGAAAATGTTTTCTGATGGTGATGTTGCTATACCTGAATTAGGAATGGAAGAAATCCCAAAGCAATTGCTAGCGATGCTTCCTGATAATCGTATTTTATGCAACAGTGAAGTGACTGCAATTGTTGATAATAAAGTCACATTAGCAGACGGAACTGTTTATGAAGCTAATCAAATCCTTTTGGCTACAAACGCGAACAAGCTTACGCAACATTTTGTTCCAAATCAAAAAATGAGCGCGCAACAAGTAACTAATATTTATTTTGAAGCAAATGAAGCACCAACTAAAAAGGCGGTTGTCGTCCTAAATGCTTCATTGAATAAAAAGTGGGTTAATAATTTGACTGTAATGACAAATGTTTCCGAGGCTTATGCGCCAAAAGGAAAAATTTTAATTTCTGTTTCGTACAATGGTACACCAGAAATAGATGGTACAACTTTAGCTGAAAATATGAAGCAAGAACTAAAGCAGTGGTACGGTGAAAAAGTAGATAACTGGAAAATGTTGAAAAGCTACCGAATTAAATACGCATTACCTACTCAAGAGAGTGTTAGAAATACCATTGATCCATCTGAACTAAAAATTACAAATCATTTATTTATTTGTGGCGATAACTTATTGAATGGCTCCATAAATGCAGCAATGAAAACAGGTCGACTGGCCGCGGAGGCAATGAAAATTTAATATTCTGAAAAAAATTAAAAACTATTAAGAAAATTAAGCCTTTAAAACCTTAATTCTCTTACTGGCTAAAGTATGTCCATCTACTCAAATTATAATTTTATAAAAACCAACTGCAATATTTACCTTAAATAACTTAATTTATTAACGCTTGAAAAAACTGCAGTAATTTCAAATAGTCTCTAAATTTAATCGATTACCACTTTATAAGTTGGATCTTCAAGAATGTTGACCTCAATAACCTGATTTGCATTTTTTAGTAGAATTCTACAGTCGGCACTTAAATGTCGCAAATGAACAACTTTATTGACCTTAGCGTAACGCTCCGTAATTTTATTAACGGCATCAATTGCACTCATATCGGTAATTTTGCTCTCTCTAAAATCAATAATGACTTCTGCAGGATCATTAGCAACATCAAACTTTTCTAAAAAAGCGGTAGTTGATGCAAAGAACAAAGGACCATATATTTCGTAATGCTTCACTCCAGCTACATCAGTATATTTCTTGACACGAATTCTTTTAGCACTTTCCCAAGCAAAAACCAATGCCGATATAATAACACCAATTAATACAGCAAGTGCCAAGTTGTGTAGTAAGATAGTAATGACAGCTACAACAACACCTACAAATACATCGTGTTTTGGCATTTTGTTAATAATTCGGAAACTTGCCCATTCAAAAGTTCCAATAGCGACCATAACCATAACGCCCACTAAAGCCGCCATAGGAACTCGTTCAATTACGGGAGCACCAAACAAAATAATAAGTAATATCGTCAAAGCAGCAATAATTCCTGACAACCGTGCTCTAGATCCGGCCGAGAGATTCACTAATGTTTGCGCAATCATAGGACAGCCACCCATCCCAAAGAAAAATCCATTTAGAATATTTGAGCCACCTTGCGCAATACACTCTCGATTTCCATCGCCTTTTGTTTCTGTAATTTCATCAACTAAGTTCAGGGTTAATAAACCTTCTGTTAATCCTACAGCGGCCATTATTAAAGCATAAGGAAATATAACTTGCAACATTTCTAAATTAAGAGGAATATTAGGAATATGGAAAGGAGGAAATCCACCGCTGATAGAGGCAATATCGCGAACCGTTTTAGTTTCAATTCCAAAGAAAAATACCAAAACAAATACTACTATGATTGCAACTAGTGAGGCAGGAATCGCTTTGGTTAACTTTGGTAAGAAGACAATTATAGTTATAGTGAGCACAACTAAACCTAGCATTATATAGAGAGGATTTCCGCTGATCCAAGTCATTTGACCATTGACAATGGTTTTAAATTGCTCTAATTGCGACATAAAAATAATAACCGCTAAACCGTTTACAAAGCCAAACATAACAGGTTGCGGCACTAATCGGATGAATTTTCCAAGTTTAAAGATTCCAACAACTATTTGTAGAATTCCGGCCAGAATTACTGCGGCAAACACATACTCTAAGCCATACGATTTCATCAAAGCTATTAAAACAATTACCGTTGCACCTGCACCACCAGAAATCATTCCCGGTCTTCCACCAAAAACTGCCGTTATTAAACCCGCAATAAAGGCAGCATATAAACCCATGAGTGGCGGAAATCCAGCTAGTATAGCAAATGACAGTGATTCTGGAATCATGGTCATAGCAACTGTTAAACCAGCTAACATTTCAGTACGGAAATTAACTTTTTGAGAAAAATCAAATAGATTAAATACTTTTTTCATAGACAAATTTTAAATACACATTCACAAATAGAAATTGTATCAAAAAAAATCATAAATAATTTTTTGAAGAAATTCTTGATTTAAAGTTTATGAATCAAGTTTTAATACTTGGGTGAATCGTTTTTTTAAAGGAAATGCAAAATTAAAACTTTTATACGCTTTCACCAAAAAATATAAGAGATAGTTGTTTTATCATTTCTTATAGATTAGTAAAAAGATAGAAAGTATCTACAACAAATGCAGCGTTTATTTTTACTGCGAAATAAACCTTTTTCCATTATTTTCAAATCTATGAAAATTTAATAATTTAATTTTCTTAATTATGGTGAGATTAGTTTAATTGCAAAAGATTAGAATGATAAATATTTACGTGATTCGTGGCTAAAGTAAATTCATTTAGTTTGATCACTTACTATGCAGAATTAACTAATTGAAATACATATTGCATTTTAAATTAAAAAAAATAGAATTTCTTCAAAAAATTTTTAAATCCAGTTAGAAATATTCATCTTTGGCAAATTTTATTTTTTAAGCTAACATTAAAATCATAATGTTGATTTGCTTCTAAAAATCTCAAAAAAACACTTTATGAAATTAGCATATACCGTACTTTTTGCCTTTTTAATATCCACTGTTTATTCGCAAAAAACCAATGAATATTTCGAAAAAATAAGAAATAATGAAGCGGAATTGACAGCTTTCTTCTCGCAGATGCCAAAAGGCGGTGATCTACACCATCATTTTTCAGGTTCTATTTATGCAGAACCTCTACTAAAACGCGCAATTGACGACGATTTCTATCTTAATACAGAGACAATGGATGTGCTTAAAGAAAGACCATCCAAAGGAAAGTGGGAACAATTTTCAACATTAAAAAATAACGGAACTTTAGAATTGTTTAAGCAAAAAATTATACAAAAATGGTCTGTCAAAGATTACAATGGTGTTGATTATCCTTCGGATAAATTATTCTTTGAATCCTTTATGAAATTTGAGCCAGCAATTCAAGGGAATTTTGGTGAAGGATTAATAGAATTAAAAAACAGAGCAATTTTAGAAAATGTAAGTTATATTGAAACGCAATTATCTACAATACCCACGGCAATAAATAGTGATGAGCTAATGCCATTCAATTCCCGATTGAGAAAATTAGCACTAGTAAAAGATGAAAAAACAATCCTGAAATCTTTAGATTCAATTTATACTCGTTTAATTACAAAAGGAGCAGAAAGTGACGCAAAAAATTTCAATACTAATTTTGTCTCTAAGTTACATAATGATTTAAAAATTGATGATTCGCAATTTACAATGCGTTATCAAAATTTTGTTTTGCGATTTATGGAACCTGTAGATTTATTTAAAAATTTGGTTATTGCATTTATATCGGCAGATGGAAGCGATCTAATGGCGGGCGTTAACATTGTTTCTCCCGAAGATGGCGAGACCTCAATGAAAGATTATTGGTTGCACATGCTTATGTTTAAATACTGTCATTCCCGTTATCCAAATGTGAAATACACCATGCATGCCGGTGAACTTACACTGGGTTTAGTACCACCGGAAGAATTGACGTGGCATATAAGTGCAGCCGTTCACACTGCAGGAGCAAATCGTATAGGTCATGGTGTTGATATCGCTTATGAAAAAGATTCTTATGATTTACTGCGTTTTATGGCAAAAAATAAAATTCCAGTAGAAATCAATTTAGTAAGTAATGAATTTATTTTAAAAGTAAAAGAGAGTCGTCATCCTTTGACTTTATATAAAGATTTTGGTGTTCCTATAATTATTAGTACTGATGATGCTGGAATTTTACGTTCTAATATGACTGAGCAATATGTTTTATTAGCAAAAAGATATAAAAACATATCTTATTCTAATATTAAACAATTCGTCTATAACAGTATCAATTATAGTTTTATAAAAGAGGAAAAGGTAAGAAAAAAATTGCTTAAAGATTTAGATAAACGCTTTGAAATCTTTGAAGCAAAATTTCCGTTATATTAACAAAGCAAGATTAATTGAATTACGAATATCGTTAATTTAAAAGTTAACTTATAACCAACAAAGTAATAACAAATTCTTAACAACAATAGAGTCAAATATAGATGATCTTTGCTGAGTAATAAACTGGTTATTTATTATTTTGGTTTTGGTTAGTTAAAGATTTGCCTGCGTTTTTTAAATGCAGGCATTTTTTATTTGGTCTTGTTTATAAATGAAAGTACTGCAGCATTAAAAGCATTTGGTTGCTCCACATTCACCACATGCCCAGAGTTTTCTATTACAAATAGCTGCGAGGACTTATAATGGCTACTTACCACCTTTCTAACAGATGGTAAAAACATATAATCCTCTTCGCCCATAACATACAGTGTGGGAATATCTAATTCCACTTGACGGAACCACTTTAGAATTGGGTTTATTTCAGCTGTCAGTTTAAACCATTTTATAAATTCCTTTTGATATAATTTTTTAGCTTCATTTATAAAAAGAATACGCGATTGCTTATGATTTTTTTTAGGCATAATAACAAAAGCAAATAGTTTATATAATAAAAGATAAGGTAGTACATATTTGAAAATATTACCCACTCGCATCAAAACCTGAGAGCGAAAATTCATCTTTAATATTGCACCACCTAAAATCATGGTTTGTACTCGTTCTGGATACATTTCAGCTAATTGCCTAATTAAAATTGTTCCTAAAGAGATACCTACAAAATGTGATTTTTTAATAGTAAGAAAGTTTAAAACTTCTAATATGTCATTGGCTAAAGCCGAAAAGGTATATTTTTGCTTAAAAGCAGTTTTTAGATTGTTTTTAGAATCTCCATGCCCACGTAAATCTAAAAGTAAAACATTGTATTGTTTCTTAAAATCACGAATTTGTTTAAACCAAATAGACGAACTTCCACCAGCGCCGTGAACAAATGTAACCCATTGGTCGCTGTTTTTATTTTCATAAATGGTATAATTGATCACGTCTTTTTTTTGTAAAAATAGGACTTTAATTTTAAATTTTAAACTTAACAAAAAATAAAGATTGTTTTTTTACGGTAAGATGTAAATTTGCAAAAAAATTACACCATGAAAGGATTACTGAAAGAGAAAAGTGAAATTGAAAAGCTTAAAATGGAATATGAAAAACTTTCTAAAATTAATTTCAATATAGATAAAACCGCTCCTGTTATTAAGGAGATGGTTTTAGAAGAATGTGAATTATAATTTATGTTGTAGTTTTTTAAAATATTCCAAAGCTTTAATTAACCTGCTTCCATACCAAGAAAACATTTCACCATCAACGAGTATTATTTTAACATTTTTGACATATTCTGCCATTTCTAATACATGCTTTTCAGTAAATGGAAATGGTTCTGAAGATAGAAATAGTAGTCCTGGATAATACTTTGTCCCAAAATCCTCAAGAGCAATTTCAGGATATCTTTCTGTATTTTGATAGATATTTTCAAAATGATTTAACACTAATAATTCATTTATAAAATTATTAGACCCTGCTATCATATATGGATCTTTCCAGATGAAGTAGGCTATTTTTCTTAAAGGTTTGTTTTTGAGGTAATCTTTAAAATCGCTCAAGGCAAAAGCTAATTTGTCATTCCATTTTTGGGCTTCTACTCTACAATTAAATAATTGACCAAAGTCAGATATCATTTGGAAATTATCTTCGATAGTAATTATGTCAGTGACCCACACGGTACAAATTTTTCGTAATTCCGAAACGATTTCTTGTGTATTTTCCTCTTTATTACAAATGATAATATCAGGTTGTAATAGTCTTATTTTTTCATAATGTACTTTTTTAGTGCCGCCCACCTTTTTTTTGGTAGTCTTAAAATGATAGGGATGAACACAGAATTTAGTGATTCCTACAATCCGATCTTCTAAACCTAAATCAAACAACAACTCC
Source organism: Flavobacterium sp. PL11 (assembly GCF_035985025.1). Taxonomy (NCBI): domain Bacteria; kingdom Pseudomonadati; phylum Bacteroidota; class Flavobacteriia; order Flavobacteriales; family Flavobacteriaceae; genus Flavobacterium; species Flavobacterium sp. PL11. The sequence continues at coordinate 76,736 of NZ_JAXCIA010000017.1, read as the reverse complement.
GTTTGAGAGGGAACTAAAGAAATAATTCGCATTAGTGAAGTGTCAAATGTGTGAGAAATCCCAATTTGATCAACAAGTTTTTTCTGTTTCATGACTTGTGTATTAAACTATAAAATCAATTTTAAATAAAATTATCAAAATCAAATTTTTTAAAATTCAAAATAATGTAAATTGAAATTTAAGCTTGACATAAAATGATTTCCATTTCTTGTTGTATTTTTAATGCCTCAGCTCTTGCTTTTTCGGCATAGTCAAACCCATTAGATGCATAAATAATTCCTCTTGATGAATTGATTAACAATCCAACATTCTTATTCATTCCATATTTACACACATCGGCTAGATTTCCTCCTTGTGCGCCAACTCCAGGAACTAATAAAAAACTATCAGGAACAATTTTACGAATCTCTGCAAAATATTCAGCTTTTGTAGCTCCAACAACATACATCAAATTTTCAGAATTTTTCCAGCCTTTAGAAATTTCTATTACTTGCTTATACAGTTCACTGCCATTATTAGTTAATGTTTGAAAATCAAAAGCGCCTTGATTAGATGTTAAAGCTAATAAAATGGTATGTTTATTTTCAAACTCTAAAAAAGGCTCAATAGAATCTTTACCCATGTACGGTGCTACAGTTAGGCTATCAAACTTTAAATCTTCAAAAAAAGCTTTTGCATACATAGAAGAAGTGTTTCCTATATCACCTCTTTTAGCATCAGCAATGGTAAATATTTCAGGATAATTCTCGTTTATATATCTAATAGATTTTTCTAGTGAAATCCAACCTTTTACACCGTACGCTTCATAAAATGCGGTATTTGGTTTATAGGAAACACATAAATCATGAGTTGCATCAATAATTTCTTTATTAAATTCAAAAATGGGATCTTCAAATTCTAATAAATGCTTTGGAATTTTATTTAAATCAGTATCTAAACCTATAGCTAGAAACGATTTTTTAATTTTGATTTGTTTAATTAATTGTTGTGTAGTCATTGTCTATGTAGTTGTGACGCAAAATTACAAACATATAGAAGAAATAAGAATAATTAAATTAAATAATTTAATGTTAATGACGATTTGATAGAGAATTACGTATAAGAATCATTAACAATGTGTGTTACAATTATCATATTGTAATAATAAGGACGTTCAAATATTTAATGCTTTACAAATAACTGAAGAGTTAATACTGATATTAAAAGTATTTAAATTACATTTATTTATTTTTTAATTAAGTCAGTTTTTCCAATGTTAATTTAGAATTAAAATATATATTTTTATTTATAAACAAAGTGTCAAATTCTGCTTATCGATAGTCAAATTTAGCTAATTCAAAAAAAATTTAATTTCCTGTAAATCAAATGGCATCGTAATAGTATCGTTTATGATATCAAATTATTTTAGTACTTTTAGAAACTAGTCAGTTAATAATTATAATGACACCAATTAAGAATATAAATTTAATGTAACATTTTTATATCTTTGCCGTTAAACAAAATTGTATGAAAATTTATTTAAAGTTTGATTATGCCCTTTTAACAAAGAAAATTGTTCAGGAAAAGTTATCTGAATTAGGGTGCAAATATAATATAATCGGTTTTGGAGAGTTTAATTTTTTAGAAAAATTACCAGCTGAAAAGATTAAAGAAATTACAGATGTTTTCAGAGGATATGGAATAGAAATCGTTGAAAATCAGAAAAGTGTATTAGTTCAAAAAATCAAAGATGTTATTGTTGAAATGGTTCATAGCGATACCCCTTTGATAGTTAAGAGTTCTGTTTATATTGCAGAGAAATTAAATTTAAGTTATGCTTATTTGTCTAATGTTTTTTCGGAGGTAACCTATACTTCAATTGAAAATTTTATTATTATTCAAAAAATAGAACTTGCTAAGCAACTAATGATCAATACGCCGCTCAATTTAACTGAGATTTCTATTCAATTGAATTATTCTAGTGTTGCGCATCTCAGCACACAATTTAAACACATGACAGGAATGACTCCTTCGGCTTTTCAAAAAATAATTAATAAAAGAAGAGAATTGTCTAATAAAAATTATAACTAAACCATACCCTCAATGAATACAGAATATATAAATATTTGTCTTGCAGATGACGATGAGGACGATAGATTGTTCTTTACTGATGCATTTGATGAATTAAAAATTAATACTAAAGTTAGCACCTTTAAGGATGGTGTTGAGCTGATGAATTATTTAAATGATGAGGATTCTATTTTACCAAATGTTTTATTTCTCGATTTAAACATGCCTAAAAAAAATGGTGTTGAATGTTTGTTAGAAATCAAAAAAAATGCAAAGCTTAATGACATTGCAATAGCAATTTATTCCACTTCCTCATCAGAAGAGCATATTGAGGAGACCTTTGTAAATGGCGCCAATATTTATATTAAAAAACCAAATAACTTTGAAAATTTAAAAAAAATTCTCTCTGAGGTGGTTACTATAAACTGGCAATATCACACTTCAGGCTTAAATAAAGATAATTTTTTGATGCGCATGTGACATGAAATATATTCCATTTCATAGTTCACCTTTGTTTTTAAAAATTATTTTTGTCATTTCAGTTGCAATTATCTTTTTTATTGGAGCTATTACATTCAAACATATCACCATACTAAAGAAATCAGCAACTTATGTAAATAATAGTTATGAGATTAATATTGAATTAGAGCGATTATTGTCCTATGTAAAGGATGCCGAAACTGGTCAAAGAGGATTTTTATTAAGCAATGATAAAAAATTTCTCGAACCCTATTATAATTCGCGTACTCTAATCAAAAATTCCTACAAAAGAGTAAAGCAGCTTACATTAAGCAGTGAGGCACAGCAAAACAATTTAAGACAACTAAAATATTATATAAATAAAAGACAAAATTATCTTTCTAAAAATTTGTATTTATTTAAAGATCAAATTTATGATAAGGATACCATAGGGAAAAATTTAATGGTGGGCAAAGAAGCAATGGATTCTATTCGCATCCAAATCGAGCGTTTGATTGTTACTCAAAATCATTTGTTGAACGAAAGACAACAAGATTATGAGTCTACTATGAATTATACTCCTTTCCTCATTTACCTGACACTTTTAATCACTTTAATTTTAATAACAATTGCATTTATTAAAATGAATAGTGATTTAATATTACTCAAAAAAACAGTAAATAGCCTTTCTGTAGTAATTGAAGTAAATAAGTTATCCGAAATTATTGGAAATTTTGGTAGCTGGCAATTAGATATACAAACAGGAAAATATACTTTTTCTGATAATCAATATCGAATGCTTGGATGCGACCCGCAATCATTTATAGCAAGTAAAGAGGAATACAATAAATTTATACATCCCGATGATATAGATATTTTAGTTAAAAATACTAAAGACATTTTAACACATAATGACTTACCAGCTTTTACCTATAGAATAATTAGAAAAGATGGCGATATACGTTATTTAAGAGCCATGGGGCAAGTGGTTACTATAAAAGCTGAAAATAAAATATATATTGGAACCACTCGAGATATTACTGAAGAAATTAATGAAGTTATCTTAACTGGGCAACGCAATAGAGAGTTAGAAAGCAATAATAAAGAACTTAATGCCTTTAATTATATTGCAAGCCACGATTTACAGGAACCATTGCGAAAGATAGAAACTTTTATTTCCCGAATAATAAGTAAAGATCACAATAATTTGTCTGAATTAGGAAAGCAATATATTGCCAGTATTCAAAGATCAACGAACAGGATGAGAGTTTTAATAGATGATTTATTGCAGTTTTCAAGAACTAATAAAACGGAGAAAGTTTTTGAAATGATAGACTTAAATTATTTATTTGAAAATGCAAAAAATGAATTAGCTCAAACTATAGAAGAAAAAAGCGCCATTATAGAAACTACAAATTTACCTACCTTACAGGTAATACCTTTTCAAATTCAGCAATTATTTGTCAATTTATTAGGGAATTCTTTGAAATATAGCAAACATGATAGCACTCCACTAATAAAAATATATTATGAAAAAGTGACTTCCATTGCAGAAGAAAAATTTTTCTCAAAAAATAATGAATTTCATAAAATTAGTATTCAAGATAACGGAATTGGTTTCGAACAAGAATACGCCAAGAATATTTTTACACTTTTTTCACGACTTCACAATAAAAATGAATATAAAGGCACAGGAATTGGATTAGCAATTTGTAAAAAGATAGTCGAAAATCACAAAGGTTTTATAACTGCAAAAGGAAGTCTAAATGAAGGTTCAATATTTACAATTTATTTACCAGTTTAAATTTATTAAAAGTAAATACTTATTAAATACGTCGAACTAAATAAATGTAATTAACTTCTATTTTTAGCAAATTATTGATCTTCTATCATATGCATTTCTAAATCAAATAGTAGAAGGCTTTTTAATACTGAATTTTTATTAATTGATTTTAGAAATGAAATTCGGACTAGAAATCTCACTTATCAAGCTATTTTCATAAATTTCTGAATAATCAAATTACTAGCTGCAATGCAATTTATTGAGAACAACTATTGATAAAAAATTTGATTCTTATCTTACCCTATTTGCTGATAAAAACCTTATTTCAATTAACATATAAAGCCTCTTAGATAGAAACTAAATCTTTAAACCTGTACCGCACTTATATTGAAAATACTATTTACAATACGTAATGATGTTGCTTCACAAAAATCAAGTCCCGAATAATCAGGATTAAAGCCACCAATATAAGGTACAGCCATAATATATATATTTTCAATATAGGCTCCATAATAATCTACTATTTGAAAATTATCATTTATACTGATTCCTGTAACTTTCAAATAATAATTTCCCTTACTGTCGCATTCTACGCCTATATTTCCTTCACATGAAGCTTTTTCGGCAATAGCGTTTGACTTAAAGCGCAGTCTAGCTGGACTTATAGCTTTTTGTTTTTTTAAACTTTCAAATGGAAAATCTTCATACGATAAATGTGGCTGACCAATACAATCTACAAATATTTTATAATAATCAGAAAGTTCGTTGTTAACTTCATCGGTGTAATGATAAATAATGCCTTCAGTTTGAGGCTCTACTGTGCTATCTGCACCCACAGAAATTAACGATAAGACACCTGCATCATGTAGTGCTAATAACTCCACGCAAGATTTCTGAGGTACAAATGCAATAATTATTGAAATCAAAGGCATTAAGACTTTTTGCAATCTTAACATATCTTCCGCAGAAAAGTATTTAGCGGGATGATTCATTGCAAAACTAAGAACAGCAAGCATTTCCTTCCAATAAACAGATTCATGTCTTTTTATCGATTTTTCAGCCTCGCTATATTCAGCCTTTAAAAGTAAAAAAGGATCTAATTGAAATCGTAGATCCATCATTTCGTCTACAAATTCTTCAATACTTAAATGTTTAATTCTTTCGTAAAATTGTGGATCTTTTTGCAAAAAAATTTCTTTAAAATTCTTTTGAAAAAAATAATCCAATGATAAGAATCCTTGATTTCCTGTAATATGCGTTTTAATCTCTGCGCTATTTAATAAATAATCATTAGATAAATGAGAATCTTCTAAATGAAATCGCACCGCTGGCAATAAGCCACCACGAGAATGCATTACTATTTTAAAATCTTGACTTTGTTCATTAAGGCGATAGCACAAATTATGATGGGAATCGTATTCAAATTTTCCATTTTGTCTTGCTAATGTTCGTACAGCATCAATAGCAGTCAATGAAGCGCCCCTTATTGCAACAGCATGATTGACATGAAATTCTAATTTTGACGGTGGATATGGCGAGTCATAACAGCCTTTATATTTGCCTTCTAAACGCGATGGCCAAGCATGTCCAGTACAGATAATCACATCATCAAATAAAATTTTATCGTTTGCTGTAATGATCCACACTTGAGTATCATCTTTGTCATATTCAATATCAAACACCGTAGTGTGATAATGAATATGTGTTGTAATATCTAATTTATTGGCAATATCGTTAAGCATATTAAATTGCTCCGTAAGATACATGCCAAACAATAATCTTGGTAATACTTTATATTCATTAAATGTGTCAATGTTCACAGAAAAACGTTCCAGTAATGAAGCTGGCACCATTCTCAGCCAATCGCTTATAGAAGTAACTAAATCAGGTGTTTCATTATCTGAAACGTTAGTTACATGTTCGTCATTAGCCCCTTCACTGCTATATGGCATACCTGAGCCTAAAGTATTTTTTTTCTCAAAAATCTCTACTTCAAAATTTGTTTCACCTGACTCAAGTAATCTTTTATATAAAAATAATGCGCTTGGACCACCTCCTACTATGGCAATGCGTTTTTTTGTTTTCATTTTAGTAATTATAATTATTGTACTATTTTCTATATAAGCAGTAAAAATTAAGGTCAAAAAAAAGTAAATCTGTAATCAATGTTTACTAAATTAAAATAAATTTAATCTTAAAACCTTTTGGTAAAAACCACTAAAGTTGCAAGAAAAGATTTTCTTGTTTTTTCCTCACGCAGTTGAATATTTTAAAGTGTTTTTAACAAACCTTGTTTAACTATTTTTTTCCAAATATTCAAAATTTTATCTTTTTTTTCTTAGTGATTTCTTTGTAATAACATGCTCATTTAAGACAAAAATACTTTAAAACAATACCAATAAATTTACGCAATTAAGATATTTTTTTATAAAATTAGTTGAGTTGGACTTTCCAATTATGTAATTACAAATCAATTTTTTAATTTAGGTTAAATACATTTAAACGTTGCTTTCTACGATCCAAGTTGTAAGATTGAATTTCATATTTAAATTTTGATTATCTAAAACATTTAATTTGGTGTGGTTTGTTTTTTAGGTTTAATAAAAGAAGATTTAACTAATAAATTTGTCGTTAGATTTAAATGTCTGTGTTCTCAAGTACAGATCCAACTATTCAAATGGTGTAGGCTTTTGCATCGCAAATTATAAGAAAATCACAAATTATAATGTTTTATTTCACAGTAGGCTGCTATCTAAATTTCATAAAAATTGTAAAAAATACTATAACACGTTGTAGATAGATAATTATCAAATTTGTAAATGTGAAAACAAATTCACTATCTAAATATTTTATCATGGAAAATAATTTTGACAATGCAAGAGCTGGAAAAACTCCAATGCTTACTGGAATGTTCTCTGATCGTGAAAGCACCGAAAATGCTTATAATACATTACATGAACGAGGCTACTCGAGAGATGACATTAATTTAGTAATGTCTGATGAAACCCGTAAAAATCACTATTCAGATCAAAATGACACTTCTGAACTAGGTACAAAAGCTGCTGAGACCGCAGGAACTGGTTCAGCAATAGGTGGAACTTTAGGCGCTATAGTGGGAGTAATTGCAGCAATAGGAACCAGCTTAGTTATTCCAGGATTAGGATTAATAGTTGCAGGACCATTAGCTGCTGGTTTAGCCGGAGCTGGAGCTGGGGGAATTGCAGGAGGATTAATAGGGGCACTAGTAGGATCTGGAATTCCCGAAGAGCGTGCCAAAATATATGAATCAGGTGTCAAAAATGGACATGTAGTGATGGGAGTCCATCCAAGAAATGATGAAGATGCTGATTATTTAGAACAAAACTGGAAAGCAAATCGTGGACAAGAAGTTTATAGATAAAAATAAAAAAACAAGAATGCTTGTTTTTAAAGTGTCAAGCATTCTTGTTTTAAATTTAACCTTTTTCAATATTTTATATTAACCTTTTAAATTTATTCAGTAGTGTAAGGTATATAAATATTAAAGATGGCTCCAATATCTAAAACTCCGCTTGCGGTAATAAATCCATTATGATTATCTATTATTCTTTTAACAATAGCTAAACCAATGCCAGTACCGTCATACTTCTCCTTACCGTGCAAACGTTGAAATACTTCAAATATTTTTTCACTATATTCTTTTTCAAAACCAATACCGTTATCTTGAATTTTTATATGGCAATATTTTTTAATGTCGATCAATTTTTTATTTGGAAATTTAGATCCAAAATCAATCGTACATTCAATACTGATTTTTGGATGATCATTCTCTTTTGAAAATTTTATTGAATTGCTTATTAAATTAAATAGTAACTGCCTAAACTGAAATGGTATAACTTCTAATTCACAATCATTTATTACTGTTATTACATTATCTATATTTATTTTATCATATTCTAAATCCTCTTTAACCTCATCTAAAATAGTTGATAGCATTGCCTTTTCAAAATTACGCTCTTGAACACTCGTTCTAGAATAGGCTAGTAAATCTTGAATAAGTGTTTGCATTCTATTGGCAGCGTTTTGCATTCGACGAAATTTATCCTTCCCTCTTTCAGAAAGATTATCGCGCTCTGCTTCAATCAATTGCGTAGCAAACGTTTGGATCTTGCGCAGTGGCTCCTGCAAATCATGACTAGAAATATAGGCGAATGACTGTAGTTCTTTATTCATTTTTTCAAGATCTTCGTTTTTAAAATAAAGCTCTTTTGTTCTTTCAGAAACCTGTTTTTCTAATTCATTAGTAAACATTTTTTGATCTTGAATATCAGTGCTTGTTCCTACCCACATGGTAATTTTACCTTCCTTATCACGTTGAGGAATGGCACGACTTAATTGCCAGCGATAGGTGCCATCACGCTTTCGGAAACGATGCTCGATTAAAAAATTGTTTTCATTGGCAATAGCCATCATCCACTTGCGAGTGTTTTCTTGTTGCTCATCATCGTGAACAATAGATAACCAACCTTTATCTATTATTTCTGCTTTTTCATATCCAGAATAGTCGTAAACAGCTTGATTCCAGTAATTCAATTTCCCTTCAGGGGTTGCAGTCCAAACAAACTGCGGCATAGAATCAGCTAATAATCTAAATTTTTGCTCTCTTTCTATTAACAGCGTTTGTATGTTTTTTTCTTCACTTACATCTCTTATAGTGCCTATAATTCGAGCTGCTATTTGTTCATTATCATAAAATACTTTTCCTTTAGTTTCGATCCAATATATAATTTCATTTACAATGATTCTAACTTCATAATTAAGTATCCCTGTTTTAAGCGCAGTTTCATAAGCAATAAGTCTAATGTTTTCATCACTTGGATGCACCATACTAGAAAGTGCTTCACGATTTATATTTTTAACGTCAGAAAGTCCTAAAATTTCTGATGCTCGTTCAGATACTTTTACAACATTAGTTTTTAAATCTATCTCCCATACTCCAAGTTCACTAGCACTTATCACAATATTCAATCGCTGCTCATTATCTTCGAGTGCTTTTTTAGCAGTAACGTTTGCCGTAACATCTGCGGCTACTACCATGATACCCTTTATTTTACCTGCTTCTTTGAGGGGATGGTAAACAAAATTAAAATAATATGTTCCAATTTTCCCAGCACGTTGTAGTTGTACTGGAAACTCATAACCAAAGAATGCTTTTTCTGTTCTATAAATTTCTTTAAAAGTTGGGCTTATTGCCCCTTCTATCTCTGGTAAAGATTCAAAAATTGGTTTTCCTAATAATTCTATTTCTGCTTTGTCTACTAATTCTAAATAAGAAGCATTTGCAAGCTCAACAGTATTTTGTTTACCTCTTATTATGGCTATTGCAACTGGTGCTTGCTGCACTGCATCTCGAAATCGTTTTTCACTCTCTTCAATTTTTTGTTTCGCTTCATTCAATTCCGTTACCTCGGCTGCTGTATTCATTACGCCATAAATCTCCCCATTAGAATCTCTCAACGGAGTAAAACTGTAATGAAAATAGAAATATTTTAATATTCCGTCCTTAACAATACCTACACGTTGATTTTTTGCATGAAATGCAATTCCACTGTTATATACTTCGCTTATTTGCTCATAAATATTTTGGCTTTGCAGTTCAGGTAATATTTCTCTATACAATTTACCTATCACATCAGTATCTTTCCCCCAAGCTTCTATAATCGACTGATTAGCTAAGGTGATACGCATTTCATTTCCGGTATAAACAGCTATAGGAAATGGCGCACTTTCGACTAAACTACGCATACTTTGCTCACTTCTCTCCACATCTTGACGGGCTAGGACCTGTTGAGTTACATCAAATCCTATAGCCATTATACCTGTAATATGATCGTTTTCATCAAACAGTGGCTCATAAGAAAAATTGATAAATACCGTTTTTAGCGCTCCAAAATTTTTAATTTGCAAAGGAAGTTCTGTGGTAGTAAATCGTTGTCCCGTAGTTCTGACGTCGTCCAAGATTTCTCTAATACCTTGCTGCTCAATTTCTGGTAAAGCATCAAAAACAGAAATGTTATACACTTCGTCTTTGGTTTTATTCCACAATTCTAGTGCACTTTTATTTGCAATTTCAACAATATAATTTTCCCCACGTAAAATGGCTATCGCAACTGGAGCCTGCAAAACCATTAATCGTAGATTATTCTCGCTTTGCTCCAGTTTTTTTCTAGCTAAGGTTTGCACTGTTATATCTTCAACTGTACCATTGAATCGACAAGCTAGCTTTTGCTTATTAAATAGAGCTTTACCCTTAGCATGAAGAATAATTTCTTTTTTCGATATTGGATTTATAATCGTATAGGATATATCATAATTCCCACCAGAGGAATATTGTAATGCTGTCTGTATAGCATGTAAAACTTTTGCTCTATCACTTTCAGCTATAATATTTGTGGCATCATTTAAGTTAATTTCCTCATCGGTAGATAAACCAAACCAATCTTTTAAGCGTTTATTTGCTGAAAATTTAGTAGTAGTAGTAGGGTCATAATCAAAAGTGCCTAGTTTAGCAGCTTCAATCACAAACTCTAATTCTTTTTTACTTTGAGAAAGAGCTTCTTCAGCCACTTTTTGCGCTGTAATATCAGTATTGGTACCAAACCATGTAGTGATTTCCCCTTCTTCATTTTTGAGTGGTAAAGCTCTAGTTAAAAATTGATGATAAATACCATCAGCCCTTTTCATGGGAATAATCATTTCAAAAGAAATGCCTGCTTTTAATGAAGAATTCCACTCTTTTAAAATAGGCGCTAATTCTTGTTCATTATAAATAGTTTGCCATCCCCAACCTATCATTTGTTCAGCAGTAGTTCCTGTATATTCATACCATTTACTATTATACCAGTATATACTACCATCTCCACTAGCCATCCATGCAAGATTGGGAATGTTGTCCGCCATTGCTTTAAACCGCTCTTCACTTTCCTTAAGTTTATTTTGAGCTAGTTTGTTTATGGTCGTTTCTGTAACAGTAACAAGGACACCTCCTACCTTACCATCGTCAAGATAAATAGGGCTGTAAGATAAGTCAAAATAGCAATTTTCAGAGTATCCATTTCGATTTAAACACAATGCAAAATCAGACAAATAGATTGCCTTACCGTTCATCACGTTACTAATTATGGGCTTTAAAACTGGGCAAACTTCTATAAAAGTTTCATTTGCGCTTCCTCCAACGGCATTGGGATGTTTTAATGTACCCAGTATGGGAAGAAATCCATCATTGTATATTTGAGTATACTCTTTTCCCCATGCAATATACATTGCAAATGGATTATTGAGTACTAAAGCAACTACTGTTTGTAAAGGTTGTGGCCAAGTTTCGGGAGAACCTAAAGGGGTTTTACTCCAATCTTTTGCGCGCAGCAGTTCTCCCATTTCGCCGCCATTATTCAAAAAGTAATTAGGGTTTTTAGACATTCTAAAATGATTATTTTTAATGGTGAATTATAAAATTGCGGCGTTCTGGTCTGATTATACTATCTTTTTCTAATCGAATAGTTGCCTCACGAATTACTTTTTTTAAAATATTAAAATTTCCAGGTTTGCGTATATAATAATGAGCACCATTATCATACAACTTATTGACTACCTCAAGATCTAGAGAAGTAGAAAAAATGACAACCGGGATTCCTTTCAATAACTCATTTAATTTTATTTCTGATAAACAGTCGAAACCTGATTTTCTAGGCATATTTAAATCTAAAAATAAAATATCTGGCAGTTCACTAAGTGTGGCCCTTAAAAAATTCATTAATTCCACCCCGTCATTAACAGTTATTAAATTGTTTGTAGTAAATAATTCTTCGATTGCATCTTGAAAAAAGAGCCGATCATCCATATCGTCATCTGCAAGTAAAAGCTTTCTCATATCTAACTAATTTAAATTTTTATTACAGCTTATTGATAAGAGTAAATTTAAGTTTTTACAGATACTATTTTTTAAATCGAAATCAAAAATAGTAAAAATTATATGACCTACTTAAATTTGGTCTTTAGAATATCGTATTTAAATGATCCTTTACGAATATATATTTAAAATTTTAAAATTCTATAAAATAAGCAAGAGCGACTATTTATTTATAACTATTTCGTCTTTTAAATAATATATAACCATCAAAAAATAATGCAAATTAATCATTAAACTAGTATTAAAAAAAATTGTAACTACGCTGATTTTGTTATCATTATAATATAATTTAATGCTAAAATACGATATAATAATTATATAACGCCGTGCAAAAATTGTGTAATTATCACTCGTTGCTTAAAATGTATTTTTGAAATTATCAAGTAGATATAATTTTTATTGACTACATACCTAATTATTTACCTAATTATTAATATTACCTCACTTATCATGATAAAAGATACTAAAAAAACAAATTATAAAATTACAGATAAGAGGCTAAATACAACTTCTCCAGCGACTTATGAAATGGTTGTTTTTTGTCATTTAAGATGGCAATTTGTATATCAACGACCTCAACACATTATTTCAAGAATAGCAAAACACACAAAAGTTTTAATGATTGAAGAACCTTTAGGTAGAGGTATTGAGGAGGAAGATTCTGCCAATCTCATCATTATTAATAATAATTTACATGTATTGCAACCCAAAGTTTTATCAATTGAAGCCATTGCTTCATTATTACCTCAGTATTTAAAAAATTCTAGTGTAGCCATTGGTTGGTTTTATTCTGCTTCTTTTAGTCCATTATTATACGCAGTCAATTTTGATACTATTATTTATGATTGTATGGATGAGCTTTCCTTATTTAAGGGAGCACCTGAAAAACTAATTTTACAGGAGAAAATGTTAATCGCTCACGCTGATATCGTATTTACAGGAGGAAAATCATTATACGAATCTAAAAAACAAATGCATCACAATGTACATTGTTTTCCAAGTTCAGTTGATAAATCTCATTTTGCAAAAGCATTAAATGGAATAGAGATTCCGGCTGATGTTGCTCATTTAAAAGGTCCTGTCGTAGGTTATTTTGGTGTAATTGATGAAAGAATTAATTTAAAACTTCTTAATGACACTGCTTTGCTATTACCGCATATCGAATTTGTAATGATTGGACCACTAGCTAAAATTGAAGAATGTGATTTACCACGCGAAAAAAATATCCATTATTTAGGAATGCGCTCTTATAATATATTACCTGCTTATTTAAAAGTATTTGACATCGCAATGATGCCTTTTGCACTTAATGACTCAACAAAATATATAAGTCCTACTAAGACGCTTGAATATATGGCCTCCGAAAAACCTATTATTTCTACAAAGATCACTGATGTGGTTCGTGATTATAGTAATTGTGTTCGTCTAATAGACACAGCCGATGATTTTGCTAAAAACATAAGCTTTATATTAGAGAAAAATGATCGCGCTTTTATGCGTAAGGAATATAAAAACATTTTGAGAAACACCTCTTGGGATACTACTGTAGATAAAATGCAATTTATCATTAACACTTTTGCAAAATGAAACAAATAGACATTTTGATAATAGGCGCTGGAATTTCTGGTGCTGTTCTCGCTGAGCGTTATGCCTCAATAGGTAAAAAGGTTTTAATCATCGAAAAAAGAAATCATATTGCAGGAAATTGCTATGACTATATTGATAAAAATGGAATACTTGTGTCTAAATATGGAGCGCATTTATTTCACACTAATGAAGAGCTTGTGTGGAAGTATGTCAATATCTTTTCGCAATGGTATCCATGGGAACATAAAGTTATCGCTCATGTAGATAACAAGATGGTTCCTGTACCTGTCAATATTACGACAGTAAATAGGCTTTTTGGATCAAACATTACTACAGAAGATGAAATGAAAGGTTGGCTTAACGAAAATCGCACGCCAATTGAAAATCCCAAAAATGGTGAAGAGGCAGTGCTTAATAAGATAGGACCTATATTATACGATAAGATGTTTAAGCATTATACAAAAAAGCAATGGGATAAATTTCCAATTGAACTTGATGCATCTGTACTTGAAAGAATTCCAGTGCGCACTAATTATGATGATCGTTATTTTTCTGATACATATCAAGCTTTGCCAAAAGGTGGTTATACACAACTTTTTGAAAATATTTTAAAACATCACAATATTGATATTTTATTAGAAACGGATTATTTTGATGTCAAAGATCAATATTCAGGATACGAAAAATTATTTTACACAGGACCAGTAGATCGTTTTTTTGAATTTAAACACAGCCTCACAGAAAAATTAGAATACCGTTCGATAAATTTTGTTAGTGAAACGGTTGACGCTCCCTTTTTTCAAGAAAATTCTGTTGTTAATTATCCAGGAATGGAAGTTGATTTTACCAGAATTATTGAATACAAGCATTTTGGAAATCAAATTTCAGATAAAACAACAATTGTAAGAGAGTTTACAGTTGATGAAGGCGAGCCTTATTATCCTGTTCCTAATCCACGAAACGAAATGATCTACTCTCAATATAAAACTGAAGCAGATAAACTCTTGGATGTTCACTTTGTAGGCAGATTGGCCAATTATAAATATTTTAATATGGATCAAGCTTTTAAAAACGCACTTGATTTATTTAGTGAATTAGAAACAGAAATAACACAAAAAACGGCAGTCTGATGAAGCTTTTTAATACATTTTTTATGGGCGGTTATGAATGTGCCGATCATATAAATAGATCAGGTGTAAGAGTAAACCTTTTAAAGGAAACGCAACACGATTTAAGAGTGGAGAGTGATTATGAAGCTCTTACTGCAATAGGTATAAAAACGGTACGAGAAGGCATTTGCTGGAGCGCCGTTGAAATAGAGGCTGGGAAATATGACTTCTCAGAGGTGCATACTAGAATGAAAGCGGCTGAAAAATATGGTGTTCAACAAATTTGGGATTTAATCCATTTTGGTTATCCTGATCATATTTATCCTACTCATCCCCATTTTTGTGATCGCTTTATTAATTTATGCGAAGCCTTTGCTACATTTTATAAAGAACATTCAGCTCAGGAATTGTATGTTGTACCTATCAATGAAATAAGTTTTTTATCATGGCATTCAGGCGATGTACGCGGAACAGTGCCATTTGCAGTAAATAGCGGCTGGGATATGAAATACCACTTATGCAAAGCAGCAATTTTAGGGATTAAGACCTTAAAAAAAATTGATCCTAATTGCGTAATTATTTTAGTAGAACCATTAGTAAAAATATACGGTAATCAATATGATGATGCCAACCATATATTTAATATTAATGAACATCAGTTTCAAGCGATGGATATAATTAGCGGTCGCATGTGTCCTGAATTAGGTGGATCAGAAGATTATGGTGATATACTTGGATTTAATTACTACTGGAATTGCCAATGGCAAGAGCATGGTAAGCCTCTCGACTGGCCTGATCCTATGAATTATCGAACACCTTTATCTGAAATGTTGCAGGGAGCATATCTACGTTATGGCAAACCTATCTTTTTATCTGAAACTGGTCACATAGGTTCAGGACGCGTAGATTGGATAGAGGAGATTGTAAATGAATGTCTCAAAGCAAGAGAAAACGGTGTCGATTTACACGCTATTTGCATTTATCCCGTTACTGACAGACCTGATTGGGATAATCTAAATGATTATAGCAACTGCGGAATATGGGATCTTGATCAGGGTGGAAATAGAATTGCACATGGTGCATTTATCAACGCCATTATCAATTCACATCATAAATTTAAAAGTAAAAAAACAATTATGGATTATGTCTTTAATTTGTTTTTATAATAAGCTTTTAAAATTATTCTTCTTAATACTCATAATTAAATATCATTAAATTAAAATATATGTTTACAATTGGACAAAAAGTAAAGCAACAACTTAGTATTCAAGTGATGGAAGTAATTGACTTTGAACCTGAATTTATAGAAAATGTAATTACCCAATGGGAAGATGAGCAAGGCGCCAAAAAAACTGGAAAATTTATGGAAGATGAATTGGAATTAGTCAAATAATAGTAATTCTTAAACTAATATATTTTCCTTATATTAATTTTATGACTTTCAAATTCCTATTATCAAATATTTATGAAAATTTGATTTTAAATCTTTTACTTTTTTATTTACTGTTATTAACTGATTATTGACGTACCTATTTAAATATAAATTACCTTCCCTGCTAGTAAGTTTCGTACTAGTGAATATTACTTTAATAATACAACAAAAAAGGCTTCATCAGAAGCCTTTTTTGTTAATCATTATTTTCAATTTGTTTATACGCGTCAATTACTTTTTTGACTAAGCGGTGACGTACAATGTCTTTATCGTCAAGATATATAATTCCTATTCCTTCCACATCTTTTAAAACTAAAAGTGCTTCTTTTAATCCAGAAATAGTTCTTCTAGGTAAATCTACTTGTCCTGGATCACCTGTAATCATAAACTTAGCGCTTTTTCCCATACGAGTCAAAAACATCTTCATCTGAGAATGCGTAGTATTTTGTGCTTCATCTAAAATTACAAACGCGTTATCAAGCGTTCTACCACGCATAAATGCTAATGGAGCAATTTGGATAATTCCCTTTAAAATATAATCTTCTAATTTTTCATTTGGCAACATATCTCTCAATGCATCATATAGTGGTTGCATATAAGGATCTAATTTTTCCTTCATATCACCAGGCAAAAAACCTAGATTTTCTCCTGCTTCAACCGCTGGACGAGTTAAGATAATACGTTTTACTTGTTTTTCCTTTAGCGCTTTAATGGCCATCGCAACTCCTGTATAGGTTTTACCCGTTCCTGCTGGACCAACGGCAAAAACCATATCGTTTTTTTCAATTGTATTGACCAGCAATTGCTGATTTGGCGTCATTGCTTTTATAATTTTACCGCCTACACCATGCACCAAAATTTTATCATGCCCATTAAATTTTCGATCTTCCTGAACATCACCTAGAATAACTCTTTCAATTACATTATTGTCTATGTTGTTGTAACGCGTAAAATGAAGCATTAATCGGTGAAAACGCTTTTCGAACTCGTCTAAAACTTCTTTCTCACCAAAAGCTTTTAGCGTTGTACCTCTTGCTACAATTTTAAGCTTTGGGTAATATTTTTTTATTGATTCAAGATGAGTGTCTTGAGCACCCCAAAATTCTTTTGGAGCGATGTCTATGAGCTCGATTATTCTTTCGTTCAAATGATATTGATTTAAATTAAAAAATGTTATTTTTTTGAGTATTACTAATTTAGTTAATTACGTCAATATTTAAAATTTGTATTTTATTTTTTGCTTTATTTGAATTTACTATTATTAGCTTTGCACTTCTCAAATTTAATGAAATTTAGGTTTAAAAAACACTAATAGTTATAAACAAATTTATGTCAATAATTACGTTAACTACGGATTACGGCTTGAAAGACCACTTTGTAGGTGCGTTAAAAGGTAAAATTTTATCCGAGTATTCTGAGGCAAAAATTATTGATATTACACACTATATTGACCCATTCAACACTGTAGAAGCAAGTTATATTATTAGTGCAGCATATTCCAGTTTTCCTAAAGGAACTATTCATCTTATAGGGGTTGATATGGAATCTAATAAAGAGAATAAATTGATTGTGATGAAGTGGAATGATCACTATTTTATTGCTGCTGATAACGGAATTTTAAGTATTCTAACCCAAAAAATTAAACCGCAAAAAATAGTAGCCATTGCTCTTGCTGATTTATTGCCGGAGGATTCAAGTGATATCGCTATTTTTGTATACGTAGCTTGTCATCTTGCAAAAAATGGATTAATGGATGTGATGGGAAAAAGAATCACGGCAATCAAGGAAGTAAGTTCTTATCAAGCCATCGTCGCTCCTGATCATAGTTCTGTCAAAGGAAATGTAATTTATATTGATCATTTTGGAAATATTGTTACAAACATTACAAAAGAATATTTTATAGAAATTGCAAAAGGCAGAACTTACGAAATTGAACTAAAAACTAAAAATATAAAAACTATTTTGCCCAATTATTCGGCTATTGCGACTTCTGACAAATATCCTATAAAATATTATGAAGGAGAAAAATTAGCCATTTTTAATGAAGCTGGCTTTCTTGAAATTGCTATTTTCAGAAGCAATCCATCTACCGTAGGATCAGCGGCTAGTTTACTTGGGTTAAATTATCAATCGATTATTAATATTGTGTTTAATTCTTAGTTCTATGTTTTTAATAGTCGATAATAACAATAGACTTTAAAAATAAATTGCCTTTATTTCAAATCTAAAATCAACAGTTGATAACCCTAAATTTAAAAATATAATGTTTATACGAATTGTAAAAATGAGTTTTCACGAAGAAAATATACCAGCTTTTCTAAATAATTTTGAATTGGTAAAAAATAAGATAAGAAACGCAGCTGGAAATCGTTTTTTAGAATTGTATCAAGATAAAAACAATAAAAGTATTTTCTTTACCTATAGTTACTGGGACACTGAAACTGATTTGGAAAATTATAAAAATTCGGAACTTTTTAATGATGTATGGAGTTTTACAAAAAAATTGTTTAATGATAAACCGGAAGCTTGGAGTGTAGATAAATTAGTTTCTTTGGCGTAAAGCTTTGTAATTTCAGTTCAAAATTTTAATACTATAAAGTTGAAATCTCCATTTTTAAAAACACTAACATAATGAGGGTAAGGTTGCTTAGTTCCTCGCAATACTGATATGAAATCAATAATACTACGAGAGATAAAATCTTTTTTTGGTTCGCCAATAGGTTACCTAGTTATTGGCATTTTTCTTATTTTAAACGGTTTATTCCTATGGGTTTTTGAAGGGGATTACAATATTTTGAATACTGGTTTTGCTGACTTGACTCCATTTTTTACGCTGTCACCATGGATCTTGTTATTTTTAATCCCAGCAGTTACCATGCGCAGTTTTTCAGATGAAAAAAAACAAGGAACATTGGAGCTTTTATTAACAAAACCGCTGGGGATTTGGGAAATCGTTAGTGGTAAATTTTTTGGAGCTTTACTTTTGATTGTAATGGCTGTAGTTCCTACTTTTATTTATGTTTGGATCATCTATAGTTTAGGATCGCCAGTAGGAAATATTGATTTAGGCAGTACAATTGGTTCTTACTTTGGATTATTATTTCTCATTTCAGCCTATTCAGCAATCGGGATTTATACTTCCACGCTGTCCGAAAATCAAATTGTGGCTTTTATTACTGCTGTTTTTTTATGCTTTTTACTCTATTTTGGCTTTGATGGTTTAGCAACTGTTTTTCCATCATTTTCTACTTTTATTTCAACTTTAGGGATGCAAGATCATTACAAAAGTATAAGTCGTGGTGTAATTGATACTAGAGATATTATTTATTTTATTAGTATTACAATCGCATTTCTATCATTTACTATTTATAATCTTAAATCATTTAAATCGTAATGAAAACAGCTAAAAAAAATAATTTAAAAGCACTTGCTATCACTATTATTGGTTTGATAGTGGTAAATATAATAGGAAGCTATTTTTTTTCACGCTTTGATTTGACAAAAGATAATAGATATACGCTTTCAACAACTTCACTAAACATCATCAAACAGGTTAAAAATCCATTGTCTATTAAGATTTATATGCAAGGAAATTTACCTGTTGAATTTAAACGTCTGCAGCAGGAAACCAGGCAATTGTTAGAAGAATTTCAAGCTTATAATAAAAATATAATTTTCGAATTTGTCAATCCATTAGAAAACAAAAGCGAAAGTATGGACCAAATCAAAGCTTTATATCAAAAGGGACTGACTCCTATAAACATAACCGTTGAAGATAAAGGAAAGCAATCACAAGAAATGGTTTTTCCATGGGCCATTGCTGTTTATGACAATAAGGAAGTTAATATTCCTTTGTTAAAAAATATTATGGGCGCCTCTACCACTCAAAAAGTGATTGGTTCTGTACAACATCTTGAATATTCAATTGCTGAAGGTTTAAATAAAATTACTAAAGCTAAACAAAAGAAAATTGCCATAATTAAGGGAAATGGTGAGTTGCAAGATATTTTAATGGCCAAATTTTTATTACAAGTACGAGAAAGTTATTTTATTGGGCCTTTTACATTAGATTCAGTAGCTAAAAATCCCGTTAGCAGCTTGCAAGCTTTGGAGAAATATGACTTAGCTGTTATTGCTAAACCAACAGAAAGATTTTCAGATGAGGAAAAGCAGGTATTGGATCAATTTATTATAAACGGCGGAAAAACATTATGGTTGATAGACCAAGTATCAGCTGAAATGGATAGTTTATATAATTCATCTGGAAGCACGTTAGCGTATCCTAGAGATTTGAATTTGAATGATATGTTTTTTAAATACGGCATCAGATTAAATCCTGATATTATAAAGGACGAGCAAGGAAGTCCAATAAAATTAGCCTCAGGAGAACAAGGAAGTGCTACGCAATACCAGCAGTTTAATTGGAAATTTGCACCACAAGTATATCCTAATAGTGATCATCCTATTGTAAAGAATTTAGGCGGAATCAAATTTGACTTTGTTAACCCTATTGACACTTTAAAAAACGGAATTAAAAAAACGGTTTTGCTACAATCTTCTCCTTACTCTAAAAAAATAGGAACTCCTGCAGAAATAAATTTAAATAGTGTTACAGAAGAAAGTGTTGCAGCTGATTACCAAAAAAAGGGAAATTTCCCTTTAGCTGTATTATTAGAAGGTTCTTTTCAATCCATGTTTGAAAATAGAGTTTTGCCCTTTAAACAGTCCACTTTTAAAACAAATGGTAATAGTAACAAAATGATTGTAATAGCTGATGGTGATGTCATAAAAAATCAATTAGACAAAGATTTTCAACCTGTAGAATTGGGCTATGATCAGCGCTCTGGCAATTTATATGACAATAAAGACTTTATAATGAATTGTGTCAATTATTTATTAGATGATAATGGACTTATCAATATTCGTGGTAAAGATTTAGATTTACCCTTGTTGGATAAAGACAAAGTATATCAAAATTACACTCAAAATCAATTGATTACTATAGGCCTACCAATAGTGATTTTAACGCTTTTTGGCGCTGCATTTGCTATTATTCGCAAAAGAAAATATAGTAAATAGATTTTGATAAAAAAGTTTCCAAACTACAATAGTTTAAGATATATTTGTACCATATAACATATTTTACATTTATTTAAATAGGTTAAAAACAAAAATAAAAGATGAAATTTATAATATCGAGTTCGTATTTATTAAAGCAATTACAAGTTTTAGGTAATGTTATCAATAGTAGTAATACTTTACCTATTTTAGATAACTTTTTATTTGAATTAGACCATAATGTACTCACTGTTTCTGCCTCAGATTTAGAAACTACCATGTCAGCTACATTAAATATTGACTCTGAGAGTAAAGGTAGCATTGCAATTCCAGCTAAATTACTTCTTGAAATTCTTAAAACTTTTCCAGAGCAACCATTAACATTCATTGTAGAAGAAAATAGTACAATAGAAATCAGTTCTAACTCAGGTAAGTATGCTTTAGCTTACGCTCCCGGAGATGAATTTCCAAAATCAATTAATTTAGATGATCCTTCTGTAACGCTTATTCCTGCTGGTGTTTTAGCAACAGCTATAAGTAAAACTATATTTGCAGCTGGAAATGATGATTTACGTCCTGTAATGTCCGGTGTATTTTTTCAGTTTTCACCACAAGGATTGATTTTTGTTGCAACGGATGCTCACAAATTAGTAAAATACGCAAGAACAGATGTTACTGCATCTCAAGTGGCTGATTTTATTATGCCTAAAAAGCCTTTGAACATTTTAAAAAATATATTAAACGCATCAGAAACTGAAGTAAAAATTGAATATAACGATTCAAATGCTACTTTTTCTTTTGAGAATTATATATTAATGTGCCGTTTAATTGATGGGAAATATCCTAATTATGAGGCTGTAATTCCAAAAGAAAATCCAAATAAATTAACCATTGAACGTTCTCAATTTTTAAATTCTGTACGTCGTGTGGCTATTTTTTCTAATAAAACGACGCATCAAATACGTTTAAAAATTGCTGGTGCTGAGTTGAATGTTTCTGCTGAAGATCTTGATTACTCTAATAGAGCTGAAGAAAGATTGACTTGTGATTATCAAGGTGATGACATGCAAATAGGGTATAACTCTCGTTTTCTAACAGAGATGTTAACTAATTTACAATCTGATATGATTATGCTTGAAATGTCCTTACCTAATAGAGCCGGAATACTTACTCCTATTGATGGTCTAGAAGAAGGAGAAACAGTAACTATGCTTGTAATGCCTGTTATGCTTAATACATAGGTTTAAAAATAAATAATATTAAAATACACTATTAACCAAACCTCTTATATTTAAAAAACCGTCTTGTAGATTACAAGACGGTTTTTTATTTTTGTAATTCACTAAAATAATTTTAGTTTAGTGACATTATATTGCTTCCGTATTGATGTTAATTGAGATTTATTATATTTTGAATTTTAGATTAAAAGAAATGCATCATAAATTAGAAATCGAATAATATTTTGCCAGAGAAATTTTAATTTTTTTTAACTCGAATCATCAAAATCATTTTGAAAACGTAAATTCTTCTCTTTGTACAATTGCATTTTTACATACTTCATCAAATTCTTCAACCGAATCAAAGTGTAATTGTTCTACAACTTTATATTCATAAAACACTTTAAAAGTATCATTTTTAAAAACCCATGGTTCAACTGTAATCACCTTTTCTGATTTATAAAATGTTTGACTCATTACTCCGTCTGGACTTTCAGATACTTCCATTTTTCGGCCTTCTGGTTGTATTTTATCCATACAAATAAGCAGTGAAAATGCATCGCACCACTCTACAAAACGATACAATCGATTCGCATAATCTTTATCAATATCTAAATGCTTTAAAATAGCGGTTCGATTTTTTGCTTGGTCTTTGATGTATGCATCTAATTTTTTGTCTTCCCCTTCTTTTCTATCACTATAGATAAAATCAATATGCATAGAGGTAAGCAAAGCGTTGATCTGACTCTTTGCTGTCGCTTTTTCCATTACATTATACTGTTGTGTTAAATCTGTTTTTATAGACTCATCATTCACCAAGAAATGTCTTGGAGCTCCCGCCTCAGTCAAATTTTTATTTGCTAAAGTTTCAGCAACACCATCATCATGCTCAGCAATGGCAATAATTGTAGGCACAATCATTTCATTAGGTACATCAAGATCATATTGATAAGCTATCATAGCTGCAAGTAAGCCATGAGAGCGCTGGTTGATAATTTTCCAGCCTTTTTGATGAGATGCAACGATCATAATAATATAGTTTTTAAGTGAATCTTAAGTTGTAAAATCTAAATAATTAAAAGTAAATTCTGTTATATATCAAATATAATAAAATATTTTTGAAGTAATAATTACTAAAAAAAATTATTTATAGCAAATGAAATAAAACTACTAGTTATTTCTTTAGTTTAATAATCATAAAGTTAAAGTGTAAAAAGTAAAAGTAAAAAATATTAATCATAAATATATAAGCGTAAATTCCTATCTTTAGAATATAAAATATTAGCAGTAGTTTGTTATTACAAAACAATCTACTAATACTAAAATTTAGAATGCATTTATTAAATAAACTATATTAAGACCTATTATATATATGGAAGCAGAAGATAAAAATCAGGAAACATATCAGAAAGAGCTAGAGCAAAAATCAAAAGAAATAGATGGAGTTAGTGGTTATCGTGACATTTTAAGTAGAGTAATTCAAGAAGGGGAGGAAATATTCACAATTAAAAGTAGAGCCTTAACTTTAAGTTCCATTATTGCAGGTCTTGAAATTGGGTTTAGTTATCTTCTTCTTTGCACACTTTATTACTTATTAAAAGGTACATACGACGATAGCATTGTTTTTAAAACGTTCAGTTTTGTATATCCTATTGGTTTTATTTTTGTTATTTTAGGTAAATCGGCTCTTTTTACTGAGCAAACCTCTGTATTGACATTACCTGTTTTAAATGGTCAAAGAACCATTTGGGAACTGCTACGCATTTGGGGGTTAGTTATATTTGGAAATGTAATTGGAGGGATATTATTTACACTTTTTATAGGGTTCTTAGGGCCAGAATTAAAACTATTTACACATGAAACCATGGTAAGTGTCGGTACTCATGTAATTGATCATGATGCATGGATTTTATTTTTGAGTGCAATAGTTGCGGGTTGGCTAATGGGTTTATTGACTTGGTTATTGAATAGTACAATCAATTCACTGACACGTATATTACTTATTTTTATCATTACAGGCATAATAGGTTTTGGAGGCTTTCATCATAGTATCGTTGGTAACATTGAAGTGTTTGGAGCTTATTTATATTCTAATGATATCAGTTTATTAGATTATTTATGGTTTTTACTTTTAGCTTTATTAGGCAATGCTGTTGGTGGTGGTATAGTTGTAGGATTATTTAAATATAGAATTTTTGAATCTAATTATTCCAGATAAAGTACATAAATCATGTAAAACTTTTAAGTGATTTAATGATTTAATAAACCAATTCTTTATAAATTCACAAGTTTTAAAAACGTTATAACTCGATAGGTATTTCAATTTAGATGAGCACGTGTCAATCTATTGATTTTTTTTTAATAAACTTAAGTCTTTTTCATAGTTTTGCACCCCACTCGATTTAATATTTATTTCTACATTTTTATGAAACATAAAATAGTTTTTACAATAGCAGTAATCTCTTTTATTGGATGCAATAATTCAAATTCTGAAAGCACTGAGAAAGAAAAAATTAAAAGTTCGAATTGGCTACTTGGAAAATGGGAGAACAAATCAGTTGATGGTTTGTTGACTGAAAGTTGGAAAAAAATAAATGATAGTACTTATCAAGGAAGTTCTCATTTTATAAAAGATAAAGACACTTTGCATTATGAGTCTACTTCTTTACAACAAATAAAAGATGAACTCTATTATAACACGACTATTAAAGGACAAAACAATAGCAAGCCTATCAATTTGAATCAGACAGTTTCAGATGAAAAGCAACTTATTTTTGAAAATTTAAAGAATGATTATCCTCAAAAAATCAATTATACTAAAATTTCAGAAAATAGCTTTATTGTTGAAATTTCTGGAATCCAACAAGGTAAACCCAGCTCTGAAAAATACACAATGAGTAAAATTAAGTAGATCAACAAAACAGTTTTTATCTTTTACTATTATAATTTAAGTACTTGTTTTGAAAATAGAATGTGAATTATAGCCCTGATGGAAGCGGCATCCTCGTAGCCTAGCGAAGAGATACAGCGGACAGCAGGAACTATAGTTTTGAAAAAAGCTACTGTGCTGCTCCTAAAAAAGCAACCGATTATATTGTATATAATTCGAAAAAATTTCCTCTTTAATCCAATTACAAATTTATTATTTGCAATCCTTAAAAATGAAAACACAAATGAAGGTTTGTATTGCTGAAAAGCCCAGTGTTGCCAGAGAAATTGCAACTGTTTTAGGTGCCAATACAAAGCATGATGGCTATTATGAAGGCAATGGGTATGTGGTGACGTACACATTTGGGCATTTGTGTACACTTAAAGAACCTAATGATTATAAACCACATTGGAAAAGCTGGGATTTGAATAACTTACCTATGCTTCCTGAGAAATTTGAAACCAAAGTGGTAGATAATGCGGGAATTAAAAAGCAATTTAAAATTATAAAAAGCTTGTTTGACAAAGCCTCATTAGTCATTAATTGCGGTGATGCGGGGCAAGAAGGTGAACTCATACAACGATGGGTTATGAATGAGGCCAAATATAAAGGTGAGGTACAACGATTATGGATTTCCTCCTTAACTACAGAAGCTATCAAAGAAGGTTTTCAAAACTTAAAACCGTCTGCTAATTATGATAATTTATATTACGCTGGATTTTCAAGAGCAATTGGCGATTGGTTATTAGGTATGAATGCTACTCGCTTGTACACTGTAAAACATGGCGGATATAAACAGGTTTTATCTATAGGACGAGTGCAAACGCCTACGCTTGCCATGGTTGTTGACCGCTACAAATCTATTGAAAATTTCAAACCCCAACCCTACTGGGAATTACAAACATTGTATAGAGAAACACTTTTTAGTTATGAAGAGGGACGTTTTATAAAAAAAGAAGATGGTGAAATTTTAGCCAATAAAGTTAAAGAAGGCGAATTCGAAATTATTTCTGTAGAAAAAAAGAATGGTAATGAGTTTGCTCCAAAGTTATTTGACTTAACCGGATTGCAAGTCTATTGCAATACTAAATTTGGCTTTTCAGCCGATGAAACTTTGAAAATCGTGCAAACGCTGTATGAGCAAAAAGTAGTTACCTATCCACGTGTCGACACTACATTTTTACCAAATGATATTTATCCTAAAGTGCAAGGCATTTTACAAAACTTAACTAATTATGCAGCTTTGACTCAACCGCTTTTAGATAAAAAAATCAAAAAATCGCCTAAAGTTTTTAATGATAAAAAAGTAACAGATCACCACGCTATTATTCCAACAGGGATTCAAAATAAATTGCAATACAATCAGCAGCTAGTTTATGATAGTATAACGAGACGTTTTATTGCCGTATTTTATGATGATTGCTTAGTAGCAAATACCACCGTAATAGGAAAAGCAGCAGAGGTGAATTTTAAAGCCACTGGAAAAGAAATCTTAAAGAAAGGGTTTCGCGTAGTATTTGAAGATGCTAATAGTAAAGAAAAAGAAACTGATATTCTACCCACTTTCATTAGAGGTGAAAAAGGGCCACACCAACCTTCATTTTTAGAAAAAGAAACAAAACCACCTAATCAGTTTACAGAGGCTACATTATTACGTGCTATGGAAACGGCGGGCAAACAAGTTGACGATGAAGATTTACGAGAGCTGATGAAAGAAAATGGTATAGGTCGTCCCTCAACGCGAGCTAATATTATAGAGACGCTTTTTAGGAGGCAATACATCGTTAGGAATAAAAAGCAAGTTTTGCCTACACCTACCGGAATTCAATTGATTGATACTATTCAAAATGATTTAGTCAAATCAGCTGAGCTCACGGGTTCTTGGGAAAAGCAATTAAAAGACATTGAAAAAGGAACTTTTACGGCTGGATCCTTTATTACTAATATGAAACAGATGGTAGAAAACTTAGTTTCTGAGGTGAGAAGCGAAACCAATCATGCCAATATCTCGCACATCGCAACTCCAAAAAAGCAATTTGCTAAAGTAGCTACAAATAAAAAAGAAGGAATATTGGCGGAAGTCTGTCCTAAATGTAAAAAAGCAAGACTTTTAAAAGGAAAATCAGCGTATGGCTGCGAAAATTATAAAACAGGTTGCATTTTTATACTGCCTTTTACTTTTGCAGGAAAAAAAATATCTGAAAATCAATACTTGCGTCTGCTTCAAAAAGGATCGACAGTTAACTTAAAAGACTTCCAAACCGATGCCGGTAAAGTGGAGGGTTTACTTCGTTTTGACGAAAATTTTAATCTTAAATTAGAAGTAAAAAAAACGGCTCCTAAGAACCCCGTAATAGCTGCTAAATTTTCAGATACCATGCCGTGTCCCAAATGCCAAAGCGGAACATTATTGAAGGGAAAAACAGCTTATGGATGCAGTAATTATAAATCAGGTTGTGATTTTAAGGTTTCCTTTGATCGCATTCGATCCGAATTAAAAGATCAAAAACCCACAAGAGAACTTGTTTATAAGATTTTAAAAGACAATAAATAGATAAAAATAAGTAAGAATTGTTAAATAATTTTTATTAAAAAAAGATTGAAATTAGCAATAAAAATCCTTTTTTTGATAAAATGGATGTTAAATTTTTAGTTTAAACTTTTTAAAATCAAATGATTACATAAAATATCATTTCCTTATTGATATTTAATCTAAATAAACTTTGTAGATTAAAAAGTACGTTTTATATTTGCATCATTATTTTTAACTATTCCAAATAAAAATTATGAACACGCATTTTAGACTACTTATTATCTTATTATTTACATCATTTTTCAGTCAAGCTCAAGAAAGTGGAATCATTAGCGGAAAGATACTTTCGTCAGATGGATTCCCACTTGATGGTATTGCGATTAAATTAGGCAAGGAAGCCGTAACTACAGAAACCAATTCCAAAGGTGAATTTAGCTTTACTAATTTTCCAGTGGGAAACCATACTATTACCTTGCAAGCAAATGGTATGAAAAAACAATCTAAAGAAATAAAAGTTTTAGCAGATCAAACTAATTATATCGAATTCAAATTAGTTGAGGATATCACAACGCTAAAAGAAATCGTCATTAAAATCAAACAAAGCCCGAATAAGAAAAAAGAGACCGTTTTATCTGGTTTAAATATAAAGCCAATTGATTTACCGCAAAGTATCCAAATAATAGGACGTCATGTAATTGAGCAGCAGCAAGCAGTAAGGATGAGTGATGTGGTCAAAAATGTAAATGGTTTGTATGTAGGTTCAGCTCGTGGTGGCGCCCAAGAAACATTTTGGTCAAGAGGTTATGATATGTCTGCTAATAATATGTTTAAAAACGGTTTCCGTTTTAATAGTGGATCAATGCCTGAGGTTTCTTCACTAGAAAGAATTGAAGTGCTTAAAGGAAGTGCAGCGCTATTGTTTGGTAACGTAGCTCCAGGAGGAATATTGAATATGGTTACTAAAAAACCATCTTTTAAAAGTGGTGGTGAAATAAGTATGCAATTAGGAAGTAATTCTTTCTACAAACCAGCAGTTGATTTTTATGGCGCTTTAGACAAAAATATTGCATATCGCTTTACGGGCTCTTATGAAAACTCTGAAAGTTTTAGAGATGTAGTCAAAAAAGAGCGTTATTATATTAATCCATCGGTACTTTTTAGAGCAAGTGAAAAAACGGAGATTGTATTGCAAGGAGATTATTTACATGATGATTGGACTCCTGATTTTGGCACTGGAATTATTGGAAAAACAATTGTTGACGTGCCAAGAAATACATATCTAGGTGCTCTTTGGTCAAACGGCCAAACAACACAAGCGAGTGTTTCTGGATTAGTCAAACATGACTTTAACGACAATTGGAAATTAAATTTCAACAGCTCTTTTCAAAATTTTGAAAGAAATTCAAAAGGTACAGAACGAGTACAGCCAGCCGATAATGGCGATTGGAACAGACCATTAGGACAGAATAGAAATTTAGAGCAAACAATAGGGGAACAAATTAGCTTGCAAGGAAATTTTACAACCGGAAAAATAAAACATCAACTATTTACAGGAGTTGATTTTGAAAATTCGTTTTTACAAGCCTATACTTTTACCTTCAATCCAAAAACTTATGGAAGCGGTAACGTTTATGACTTTGCTAACTTCAATCAAGGTGGAGCCATTCCTGAAGGCACAAACACTAAAATTGTAAAAACAGATACTAACCGTTTTGGAGTTTATGCGCAAGATTTAATTTCGCTTAACAAAAAATTCAAAGTGTTAGCAGGAATTCGTTGGTCTTGGCAACAATCACAAGCAGAAACAACTGACTTAACTAAAAATCCTAGCGTCATTAAGGAAGATGCAAAACGTATTGACCAAGCTTTTACACCTAAACTAGGACTGGTTTTCCAACCTACAAAAGATATGTCTTTGTTTGCTAGTTACTCGAATTCTTTTACTCCAAATTCAGGAACAACTGTTGATCTTAAAGTGATAAAACCGTCATTGATTGATCAATATGAACTGGGAATTAAAAAAGATTTTTGGAGAGGAATGTTAAGTACGAATATTACTTTATACCAAATTGAAAATAGCAACTTAGCTCAAACTGCCGAGTTTAAAGCAGATGGATCAAGCAATACAGATAGTAGTATAAAAGTTTTAAGTGGCTCTACCAAAAGTAAAGGAATAGAACTAGATATTACAGCTCGCCCTATAGAAGGATTAAGCATATTAGCCGGATACAGTTATAATGACATGCGTTACACTAAGACTTCAGGCTTGCAAGGTAGTTTTATAGAAGGGAATAGATTAGCCAGAACACCTGCTAATACAGCAAACTTAAGTTTCTTTTATACTTTGCCTACAGGTTTACTAAAAGGAGTTTCTCTAGGCTCATCAGCAAATTACATTGGTAAGCGAGTTGGCGGATGGAACAATCAATACAGAGCTGGAGATCCTAATGGAATTTGGGATCGTGAAATTCCTTTAAACGCTTACACTTCAATTGATATTTCAGCTGGATATGAGTGGGGAAAATTCTCTATCTTATGTAAATTATCTAATGTTGCAAATGAATTAAACTATACGGTTCACGAAAATTATAGTGTAAATCCAATTGCTCCACGTCAAGTAATGACTGTATTAAAATATAAATTCTAATTGAAATAGAAAGAGTTAAAAGCTTTTTTCTAAAAAATTGAAAAATTAAATTCAGAAAAAAGTTTTAATTTTTTATCAAGAAATAGATTATTTTCGCAAAAAAAACATTTATGATTAAGAAGAAAACCTTTCGTAATTTACATCGTGACTTAGGCTATTTTTATATTGGATTAATCATATCTTTTGCTGCATCAGGATTATTGATGAACCATAGAGAAACATGGCATCCTGAAAAATACACTACTGAAACAAAAGCTGTCGAAGTAAAACTTCCCACAGAAAATGAAATCAACGAGGATTATGTAAAGGACTTAGGAGAAAAATTAGGAGTTGATGATAAATTTCGTAAGCATAGTATTAAAAAAGAAACTTTGAAAATTTCTTTTGAAAATCACGACATAGAAATTGACATTAAAACAGGAAAAGGTGAAGTAGTAAAGTTTATAAAAACGCCTATTATCAGTCAAACAATGAAGCTGCATAAAAGCACCTCTAATTTCTGGATCTACTATTCTGATATTTTTGCAATAAGTTTAATTGTAATCGCTTTAACAGGAACTATAATGATAAAAGCTGGCAAATTCAGTTTTAGAGAGCGTGGCTGGAAACTCGCAGTAGCGGGAATAATATTTCCATTAATTTTCTTGTTTTTATTAGCTTAACTAATAAAATCTAAATGTTTTAAATCCGTTTTACTATCTTTAGTAAAGCGGATTTTTTTTGTATGGCAATTTATTACCATTCCTCCAGCTAAAGCTGGAGGCAATTGAAAAATAAAATAGTACTATCAATTTATAAAAGCAATAGGATTGGCTTAGGCCTATTACAAAGGTCTTTTAAAAAAAGAAATATTTATAAATCAATAGAATTGGGCTTCAGCCCATTATAAATATGTTTTGAAAAAGAAATATTTAAAAATCAATAGTATTGGGCTTCAGCCCATTGTAAAAAGTTAGATGCAGTAATATATAATCAGCCGAAATGTTTAGATAAAGTCAAATAAAAAATCAATTATAATATTTCTAATATTCCTAAAGCTTAAGCTGAAGTGATCCGTAGATGATTAAACATTTAAAAAAATAATAAATGACTTAAATAAAAAATTATGCCATTCATTAAAACCTATATCCACTTTGTTTGGAGTACCAAAAATAGAGCTCCTTACTTGGATAGTAAAGAATTACGACAAAAAGTGTGGTATCACATTAAAGAAAATGCTACTAAAAAAGGAATTTTTGTAGATTTTGTTAATGGTTATACAAACCATTGCCATTGCTTGATTTCATTAGGTGCTGATCAATCTATCCAAAAATTAATGCAACTCATTAAAGGTGAGTCATCATTTTGGATTAATACTAATAATTTATGTAAAGATAAATTTGAATGGCCAGATGAATATTTTGCAGTTTCGGTTTCAGAATCTATGGTGAAAAGAGTTAGAAATTATATCAAAAATCAGGAAGTACATCATGCTAAACAAACTTTTGAAGTAGAACATGAAGAACTGATAGTGAAATATAATTTTTTGAAAGAATAGATTTTGGCTAAAGCCATTTATAATTTGCTATTCCTCCTCTAGCTAAAGCTACAGGCAATTTAAAAACTAAAAACAAATAAAAAATTAATACGATTTTAAAATCAATAAGACTCGACTTTAACACATTCTAAACAATCAAGCACAACAATATGGCTTCAGGCAAAATGCTTGGCTAAAGCCTAATTAAAAATTTATTATATTATTCCTCCAGCTAAAGCGGGAAGTAATGCTAAAGTTTAGCAGATTTAAAAGCTTGAGGCAATTTAAACATATAATCAAATTTAAATTAAATTTCTGCTCATAGCATATATTATATAGATTAGACTTTATACGAAATGAAAGTAACGCCTGATAAAATCAAATAAAAAAACCGCACTATAAAAATAATGCGGTTACACAAAACAAACTACAATTTATTAATCAAACAAATCATTTAACCAATGCTTTTTTCGATGCTCTTTGTAGTAACCTTGTTGCGGTTGATTACCAAAAGAAGGCTGTTGTGGAGCAGGAAAATTAGTTGGCGCTTCATTAGCAGAACGCTCTATAATTTTATCGAGCTCTCCTCTATCAAGCCATATTCCCCGGCATTGAGGACAATAATCAATTTCTATTCCTTGTCTGTCTGACATTACAAGGGCAACTTTACAAGTAGGACAATCCATAATACATTTTTTTTAGTTATTTAATACATCTTTTTTTGGAAAAGCAACAGATACCAATACTGACACAACGAGAATACTCGCAATAGTAATCAGAGAATAAGCAATTGGAATTTTATAGATATCTACAATCGTCATTTTTATACCTACAAAAACTAAAATTGCTGATAAACCGTATTTTAGGTAATAAAAATATTTAGTTATTCCCGCCAGTGCAAAATATAAAGCTCGCAATCCTAGTATTGCAAATACATTTGAGGTGAAAATAATAAATGTATCATTAGTAATAGCAAGTATAGCAGGAATAGAATCGACGGCAAAAATCAAATCGGTGAATTCAACCATAAGCAATACTACAAACAATGGTGTTGCAAACGTGCGACCATTTATTTTTACAAAAAATTTACCGTCATGATCTTTTTCTGTGACGGGAAAGAACTTTTTAAACAATCGTACCAGCGGATTTTTATCGGGATCAATTTGCTCATCTTTATGGAAAAGCATTTTTATCCCTGTAAATATAAGTAGCGCTCCAAAAACATATATAATCCAGTGAAATTTATTTATTAAAGCAACACCCGCAAATATAAAAATAGCACGCATCACCAGCGCTCCCAAAATTCCCCAAAACAATACTTTATGTTGGTACTTTGTATCTACATTAAAATAAGTAAAAAGCATTATAAACACAAATAGATTATCAATGCTCAGTGACTTTTCAATTACATAACCCGTAAGAAACTCGACTGCCTTTTCCTTACCCATAAAAACATAAATACCATAGTTGAAAGCTAAGGCAAGAGCAATCCAAACAGCACTCCAGATCAGCGCTTCCCTAATTTTTATTTCATGTGATTTACGATGAAAAACACCTAAATCCAGCGCCAACATTACGAGAACAAAACCTATAAAACAGGCCCATACATAACCATCTACAACCATAATTTCTAAATTATATATTTAATTAAAACAAAACCACCAATCAAAATGACCGTGGCCGAAAGAGCCAAAAGATTAAAATATTTTTCTATAAAAATCTTAATACTTGATCCATATTTCCATATTAACCAAGCGATAAGAAAAAAACGAGCCCCTCGACTTACTAATGATGCTATAGCAAACATCGCCAGATTAATATCAAATGCTCCAGCGGTAACTGTGAATACTTTATAAGGAATGGGTGTAAAACCAGCAGTGAAAATCACCCAGAAATCCCATTCGATAAACAAGCTCCTGATACTCTCATACAATCCCACTGAAAATCCGGGAATAGTGTCAAAAAAGAAATTTGCAAAAGCAGAGAACTCTCCACTAGCAGTTAACCAAGCATAATTGCCAATGGCATAACCCACAAAAGCTCCCGAAACCGAACCGATAGTACAAATAAAGGCATATTTAAAAGCCTTTGACGATGCTCCTAGCGCAAGGGCTATCAGTAAAATATCTGGTGGTATAGGAAAAAAAACCGACTCCGTGAACGCAAGAATAAAAAGAAAACTAGCTCCATACTTTGTTTGTGCCCAACTTAAAACCCAATCATATAAATTTCTAAACCAATTCATGTATTAAAAAATTTGAAAAATAATTAATGCGTAAATAACAAATCGCAAATATCTAAATAACGCCCACAATAGATAATGCTTAAAATTATATTTTATCAGTCCACAAGCCAGACTTACTATAGAATGTGGCAAAGGCAACATAGCCCCAATAAAAACAAACAATCCGCCCCACTTTCTTAAATTAGTAATATGTAATGCTATTTTATTTTCAATATGATTTTTAACAGCAGGTATTAGAAACAAGCGATTACCAATAAAATAAGCAATGATTCCACCTAAATAGGACATACTGGCCAAAATAAATAGAAACAGCCACGGCATCGCTGACTTTGAAGCCCATGCAATAAATAATTCTGGTGGCACTAAACCCAATACCGTTTCTGACACTAAGAAAAACGAAATGATCACCTCTGCAGAGTAAGTTGCCACTAGCGTATTTAGCAAATAATTAAAGTCTAGAAAAAAATACTCTAAAAACAATAGTACTAATGCAAATGCTACTACCACTATTCCCCCTTTTATTGCAGTTTGTTTTAAAAACGCATAGAATTGGGTGATTTTATAATATCTATTAAGTAACTGCAACCTTTTCATTGTTATGTGAGATGTAATTGTTTTACTATTTTGTGCCATTCCATAAATCATTTAAAAATTTAATCACTTCATCAGCTAAGCCCGAAAATCCATTTTCTGTTATATAATTAAGAACTGTGCCAATTAAAGGAAGTAGAATTGCAATTAATCCAATCACTAAACCAATTACAACAATAAAAATAATTAGTAACACAATTTTAAGCTTTCTATTGGTTTTTAAACTTTCAATAAGCTTTATTGGGTCAAACTTGCCAGAACTATCAGAGTAAGATTGCTGTCTATATTGATCATTTCGATAGTAATTCTGTTTCGCTATTTTTTTCTGATATTTATTCTTTCTTTTATAAAAATCATCAAAATCCATTTTAGAAAATTTTAGTTAATTAAAAAATTTTTTTTGCTTTATAGTGAAGCTTGGAATAGGATCAATAGTCAATTGACCATGTCCTAATAAAAATAAATTAACTAAGCTTTGGCGGCTGCCAAACAGATAAGAAAGGTTGATTTGCTCGAAAAGTTATATGAAAATAAATATGATTTGCATTTCGCTTTACTGTAAAAGTAAATGGAATACTAAATATGCTTTTCTCCTTTTCATTACAATCATAATCAGTACTTGTATAATCAGTAACTGCATTGTTTTCAAAACATAATTCAAGAGGTGATGAATCAGTAGAAGGCTCATAAAATAAGTCGCAATACAGTAACATACCCATCGAGAGTACAATAAAAGCTACTAAATTTTTGGCACAAAATTTCATACGGCAAACATACTCAAAAAGTATTTTAATAGTATTACTATCGTAATTTATTTTGCATTAATTTAACAACATTAAAAAAGCGATAAATGTGGATCATATTTTTGAAATCGATCAGATTTACATCAAATGAAAACTTAATTTAAGGTGAAGTAGTTATAGAGCTTACATTACTTCAATATATAATTAGATTAGCAACAGTATATTAATTATTTATGTGTGAAGAATTATTTTGTCATTAAAAACAATTTTGTCATCAACTTATAATTACTAAGTGATTAGAAGAAATTGATCTCACTGTTATTAAACAGGTACGTCATGTAAGTTTAAATATCATCTTTAATCCTGTTGGGAAAAAACAAAATTAAATGATAAAATCTTTTGTCAAAAGCAGGCCATATAAGTAATTAAGGGATAGAAGATAAATGCGGCAATAATTTTTTGCTACAACTTATGTCTTTTAGTCGAAGATCACTAAATTATTTTATGTTTTTAAATTTTTTAATTACTGTGAAAAACTAGAATTTTTTTATCAATTGGTAAAATGTGGATTTTACTTAAAAAGTATTCTCGTCAGCGCTAATTTTTAAAATTTGATGTTCAAATAACTTTTTAAATTGAAAAAGCGATGCTTTTAATGACTTATTATTTGATTCAATCCATTCAGTACTAAACAACATGAATTAAAAAAGCTGCCTAAATAAAATTTAGACAGCTTTAAAATCAAAGATAAAAAGATATTATTTTATAATTAGTTTTTCAGTGGCTGTTTTGCCATCTTCTTCAACTTTTACAATATAAACACCTTTAGCTAGATTTGATATATTTACTTGTTTATTTTCAGTTTTAAGTGATATAACAAGTTTTCCAGACATATCAAAAATCAATATACTTTTTAAACTATTGGTTGCACTTGTAATATAGACTTTTCCTTCAGTAGCTGGATTTGGAAAAATTGCAAAGCCATCTATCGAATTTGAATTTACATCTAAGTTACATGCAACATTAGTCACATTTACTCTACGACTTACTATAGATTCATTGTTTAAAGCATCCTTTACAATATAGTTTAAGATATATTGACCAATAATACTAGTATTAACAGATCCGGTGATTGTAACGTTAGAAGTCAAATCATTATTTAAATTGTCCAAAGCACTATAGCCAGGCTCAATATAAGTACAACCGATTCCAACAATAAAAGTACTATCCCCTAATAACGAAATAAGCGGCTTCACTCTTTCAATAGTTACAATCCAGTTTTCCACCAACCCGTTTTGAGCCGTAACAGAATAAGATACTGGAGTTGAATAATTTAAAGCAGTAATTCCACTGTTTTGAATATAAGTTCCAATACGAGCTTGAGCTTGATCTGAAACTAAGAACGTAGGAACTAAAGAAGTAAATGTCGCATTATTATTAACGCCTATTTTGATAGTTTTTGCAACATCATCAATAACAGTAACGCCAATTTGATTAGCAACACTAAAGGCAGTGAATTTAGCTTCCGTATTTTTAGCGTCAACGGTAATCACATAATTCGTTTTTGAAAGCTTATTCTCTGAAACTACAGTAACAAAAACACTAGCTGAATAATCTAATGGAGATGTTGTTGATGCTACTTGCTTTACTTCATCTATAAAAAGCTCTGCACCTAATGAAAGAGCAAAATTAGCTTTTAGCTGAGAAACATTTATTCCATAAGGAACAGTCGCCATTACATTACTTCCTGAAATAACTGTAGTAATAGGTTGCATTAATGTAGCATTATTTGCAGTTGTAAAATCGTAACTTAACAACTTACTTTGATTACTTAATCCTGAAAGTACTTTTACAGTATAATTTTCAGTAAGACCAGCGTTGAAACCAACTCCTTCTACTACAACGGTTACCGGAGAAGTAAAATTATTGGTAGTTACACCACTCACTTGTGTTGCACCATTGATAGTAACAAGAGAATTCATTCCTGCTGTAAACTCAGCTACTGCCGTGGTGATATCAACACCATCATTCAACAATATAGTATAGGTTTTAGTAGCAGCATCATAAGAAGATGACAATTGATTTTGTAATTGCAAATTTTGTAAAAGAACAGGTGTATTCCAAAATTTTCCTGCTCCTGTACCATTTGTATCTGCATTATTAATTACAGCAGTATTATCATTAGTAGTTGTATCATAAACAAATTGTTTATCTCCCTCTGCAAAAGAATAATAAGCTATTAAACCCGCTTCATTTCCAATGTATTTAGTTGTAGTATTAGCAGCAAGTTCAGCTTGAGTTCTAACTCCAGACCAAATACGAAGCTCATCAATATTTCCATCTAATTGACGCGTTAATGTTGGATTTCCTCCAATGTATGCTGGTAAAGTCGCATTTGTTGTTGCAGCTCCAGCAGTTCCAGTTGCCGTGTATGGCGCAACAACTCCATCAATATAAATAGTGTACACATTAGCAGCACTAACAGTAAATGCAATATGTTGCCATTTGTTCAACGGAACAGTATTTAATCCCGTATTTAAAACGTGAGAACCCGTTGCAGTTGTAATGGATAATACTAAACTGTTTTCTTTGTAAGTAGAATTATTATTTGTGTGAACAAATAAATTAACTCTAGCCTTGTCAAATATTCTACCAAAGATGGTTGCACTTTTTCTATTAACCCAAGCTTCAAAAGTATAATTATTTGTAAGATCTAAAGCAGGAGTTATATCAGTTGCTAAATAATCATCGACACCGTCAAAAGTTCCTGTCACATTTGTCGCAGCATTTGCCACGTGAGAGAAAGAGATAGATTTAGAATCATTTGAAGCATCAGTATCCCCTAATAATTTAGTATACACTTCAATAGTATAATCAGCAACAGCACCCAAATCAGCTTTCGTAGTGAAAACGATAGTTGCTGTAGCTCCAGCGGCAATAGATGCGGTAATGGTTTGTTCTACCTCAACTCCTCCATTTACTTTATAAGCAACTGGGAAATTTGAAATTGGTGTTGTAGAGAAATTACGAATTATTGCACTTACAGTTACTGGTTTCATACCTAGTTTAACTGGCACTGTAATTCGCTCAACACTTGCATCAGCAGCTGTAAAAGGAAGTACATTGATTGTGTATTCTTCTATTTCAAAATCTTCTCTTGATGTAGTTACATTATCAATTGTAGGTCCAAGATTTACATTAAAATACTCATTAGGTGAACGGAACATGTGAATCACACGCATCAATTTTTCACCCGAAGTGGTACCTGCTGGAATTACTAATCCGCCCGTTAGACTGAAATTATTTCTAAAATAATGCGTGTTAGGAGTCGAGGCAATAACTGGTGCAGTTCCAGTATTTAAGGTGTTAACCCAAAACGTACCCGCATAAAACTCATCAGTTAGATTTCCATCTCCATTTAAATCAATTACGATCATGGTAAACACTCCTGGTGTTGGTGATAAGTCTCTAGTAATAGGTCTTTCCGCTTTAGCGATAGTTACCTCTGGCTGATAAGTAAAGCCAGCATAAACTGGAATTTTAACATTTTTAAAATCAGAGTAGCCTGTTGTACCTGAAGTATTGGTAACATCATTCCACTTTAATTTAGTAATTGCAAAACCATTAGTATTGGTATTAGTAGGCAATTCGTTTTTGTTATACACAACTTTTGTCAATGAGTTATTGGTTAAATTATCATCAACCTCATCTATACCAGCTGTAATTGTATAAGTAGCATTAACAGTAGATAAATCAGCTGTAGTTGCAAAAGTAAAATTAACCGTTGCCGAAGCGACTAAATTAATAGACTCTATAACTTTAGCACCACCATTTATTTGATAAAATAACGGTACATTAGTTCTTGCAGCGGTTCCTAAATTAGAAACACGGATAGTTATCGGATTTGCAGCTGTCTTTTTACCAAGAACATCTGGTGCTACTATTAGAGTAATTGCCACATCGTTCAGTGTTACAGATGGCTTAGCCACACATGTAATATTTGCAACAAATCCTATATCATTTACTTCAGTATCCGAGGTAAATCTAAAAGTAAGCTCTCCACCTGGAGCAGTAGAAGTTAATGACGGAGGCAATGCATTTCCATCATATCTACCTAGTAAAGGCGAAGTTACTAAAGGTCCATTATACACAAAAAGAAAATCGTAATCTTTCTCTGTACCGAATTCAGTAAAATCTACTTTAATACTATTACCTGCCGTAGCCGGTTTAAAAGTTGTGGTTTGATTTGCGCTAACTGGATAATTCCCAAATCGAGTTCCAGTATCAGTAAGCACTGCTGCACAGGTTGTCACTGTAGCACTTCCTATAATTATATCTGACCCTACATTCACTACAGTTCTAGTTATAGAATTATTGGTAGCAACAGCATCATCAATAGGTGTTATTTTAGCTACAACTGTATATACTCCTCCTACAGAATAATCTGCTTTTTGAGTAAACGTATAAGTAACCTCTGTTAACGGAGCTATTGGTCCAGCGATCATTTCTATAACTTCAGCACTATTGTTAATTTTATAAGAAACAGGAATATTACTTATGGCAACAGGTGAATAATTATAAACTTTAACAGTTACAGTCTCAGCAGCTGTAAGTCCTGTATTAGCAGTTAGTGATGTCAAAGCAAGATCATTTGCTACAGCTTCATAAATTTCAATATTATCTACAAAAATTGTGTTGTACACTGGTGTTGTCGCTGCTGTACCATCATTATCCATAGCTCCTTCAAAGGTGAGGCTGAAATTAGAACCCGCAAATGATGATAAATCATAAGTTAATTCTCTATTACCTGAAAGTGAAGTTCCTCCATAAACACTTACATTATCAGCACTTGCAATGGCTACACCATTCACCAATATTCTTAAGAAGTTTTTATTAATGGCATTACTATTATTCCAAATCAAATTAAATTTCAAACGGATGGCTTTACCTGCTACATTGCTAGCATCGATGTCACAAAATGAAATTCTTTTTATATAATTTGGGTTATTTGAAAATGCGTTGGCTATGGTACTAGCTACCCATGGAGTGACTCCTGCAGTAGGAGCGCCTGACATTTTTACAGCATCTACAAAAGCTGCATTTGCATACTCATAACCTATAGTTCCTGCTGCACTGGCTTTAGCTAAGGTGTAATTAACTGGTTTTCTATCATTAAAATTTTCCTTAAATGGAAGATTAAGCGCTGTCAATACCGGCTTGTCAATTGGTTCAACATTGATAGCTCTTGCCCTTTCAGATACTAATCCACTAGCCATATCAACGGCACGTACTGTAAACCAATTATCATTTCCAACAGTTAGATTTGTAAATGTATAAGTGGGATCATTCACGGTTGCAACAACATCAAAAGTATAACTGTTCAATTTTAGAACTTCGTATCTTGCTCCTGGTATAGCATCCCAATCCATCTTATAAGAACTACTTCCACAAGCTGCTGAGGTAATTATAAGATTTTTTGGTTCAGCCATTATAGAAAAATCTACTTTTGAGAAATCTACTTTACTCCCTGCGCTAATTCTGATTTTAGCATTTGGAACAATATCAGATGGCACTTTCCATGCAAAATTTCTGGCAGCAGATGGTATATTAGCAGCTATTGTTGTATAAGTACTTCCACCATCAGTAGAATATTCAATAGTAAAAGCTTTAGCATCACCTTCATAATCCCAACGGATATATTCAGTTACATCTGGAATGAATTTTTCACCTCCAATAGGATAAGTCAAAATTATCTCTGGAGCAACATAATCATAAACTACTGCAAATTCTTGCGAATTTAATGGAATTTTAGTTCCTGTAACTATAATTTTGTAAGTTCCTGCAGTAGGATTATCAAGAGTGATTTGTTCAATATTATTTAAGTTATCCACACCTCTAGTTGCAATTGCATTAGGAGCACTTGGATTTAAGATCCAAGGAAGAATAGTTATTCCATCTTTCAGAATTGCAATATCAAGATCATTTACTAAAACAGTAGTGGCTCCTGGAGTAGCTCCAATGTCAGAGTAAGCAAGCATAACTTTTAAAGAAGTTAAGCCAGAAGGCACAACAATATTTTTCTCATAAGAAGCTCCATTTGTAAGTGAAGATGTGAAAAACATATTTTTATCTAAAACCTTTATAGCTCTTAAAGCATTTAGATTTCCAAAACCATACTTATAATCAGGTCCTAGATTTCCAACATCTTTGGCTGTATTTGATACTAATGCTTTCATTAATGAAGCTAAAGGCTTAGCACCAAAAATATTTTTAAATCTTTCATAAAGTAGAGCCAAAGTTCCAGATGTACCTGGAGTTGCCATTGATGTTCCACTCATTACGGTATATGAATTATTATAGTCTAATGAATAAACGCTTGAACCAACAGCAGAAATTTGAGGAACTAAACGACCATCAACAGTTGGCCCAAAGCTACTGTAAGAACTAATTACATCATTAGGATCATTTGCAGCTACATGAAGTGCATTTTTAGAAGCTTTTGTTGAAGTATAAAATCCACCTGGATATGCTGATTGAGAATTTCCATTCGAATATACATTTAATAAAAAAGGATATTTTACAGTAACATCATCATCTCCTCTATCTCCAGCAGAGTATCTATTTAAATTAAAACCTGTGGTAAGATTTATACCATAAGAGTTTGACGTAATTTCTACACCATCATTTATTGCCGCAAGATCTCTTTCAGCATGAACTGGCAAACCGTTAGATTGAGTGTTGAAATTCCAGCCATATATTTGTACCTCAGGTGCCATTCCTTTAGCTCTAGGGTCTAATATTCCAGCTCCACCCACTGTACCTGAAACGTGGCTACCATGTGAGGAAGGAGATTCATACTCTCTATTAATTACTCTACCAGTATGGTCAATATGCTTTTCAAGATTTCCATCCCAAATACCAATTTTAACTCCCTTTCCAGTTAAATCATAACCAATTCCCGGGATGGTAGAACTCAAAACATTTGCTTTGTGAGAGGTTCTCCCGGGAAGGTTATCGCTTACAACGGGAGCATCTATTAATTCTATGTTTTGTACCCAGTTTAATTTTGAGATTTCTTTTATTTTTTCATCTGAAGCTTGTAAATAAACTTGATAAAAAGATTCTATATTTTTAAACTCTTTTACATTTAATTGGCTTAAATTTAATGAAATTAAGTCTTTATCTACGCCTTTAAAATAACTAACTACAACTTTTATATTGTTACCAACCTTAGC
Source organism: Flavobacterium sp. PL11 (assembly GCF_035985025.1). NCBI lineage: Bacteria > Pseudomonadati > Bacteroidota > Flavobacteriia > Flavobacteriales > Flavobacteriaceae > Flavobacterium > Flavobacterium sp. PL11. The sequence continues at coordinate 33,655 of NZ_JAXCIA010000017.1, read as the reverse complement.
ATAATCCGGAACAACTTCGCCCGCAATTATTGGATCAATCTTAAAATTTGAATCTACTTCTATAAAAGTTCTAATGTTTTTAAAAACTTTATTACTGTTATAAAACTTAGAGTTTACAGCTGCATAATAAGCATTATTAGATAGATAACTAATCAAAGTAATTCCTTGATTTTTTAGATCTTTTTGTTCCTCTAATGTGGGAATTTTCGTAAACTGTAACAGAGTGTAGTTCGTCTTTGAGCTCTGTTTATTTACATTTTTTCTAAGCACATCTACTTGTTGCTTAAAATTTGCTTTAGTAGCAATTCTATTTCCATTCAAGGTAATAGAAAAATCATCTTGATTGGTACTCTGCGACCATGCGATAATGGAGAAGAGCATCAAAATGAAAGAAAGTAAATTTTTTTTCATTTTATTTTAAAATTAAGTTAATAATTATTTATAATCACAAAAATATATCAATAAAATACATATATGATAATAATTATTTAAATTAATTGTTGATTACTAATTATTTTATTAGTACAAAAGCCGCTGGTTTTGTTTTTTCCCTGTAATCTACTAATAAAAACTATTTAATTTTACTAAAATGCAGATTACTAGTATTTTAAAAAGTGGTAGTAAAACTCACATCTGCATTCTTTTTGAAATCGATGTGTTGTATATCTAATATTTAGTTGTTAGAATATGGATTTAATAGAAGTGAAAATTTTAATGATTTTGGACTGATAATTTTTAAAATTGTCGAAATAATACTTTGAAATTAATATTTACTTGTAACATTTTATAATAGACATTTATAATTATTGAGGATATTAAATTACTGTGGTAAACAAGATATAGATTATTGATTTTATATAAAAGTCAATCGTACTAAAATACTTTTTAAGCAGATAAAGTTATGAAGATGTATTGATTTTAAAATTATTAAATACAAGAAAAATACTATTAAATAGAACGGTTTGTTAAATAAACGATTAAAATAATGAATAAAAATTTTAATCGACATTGATTATATTGATAAAAAAAAGCAGAACCACCTGTAACTTGATTTAACAGAAAGTAAACCAAAAATTAATAAATGTGATGAATAATTTTGCTAACATATAACAAAACAATAATAGTTTTAGATCTTCAAAGTGACTGTAAACTCAAATCTGTCTGAATTAAAAAAAGTGTCAAATTCCTGCATCTATTTAGATCTCTATTATGGTAAATACTTCAATTAAACATAAATGACCTTGTTCTTAGGTAGGAACAAACCATTTTGCCTATTTGGGAACATAAAATTGAAAATTTACTTGGATTACTATTAATTTCCTATCAGAAAAAACGGTAACACTGTTTTAAATAATAACCAATCTTAAAGTTTTATCTGTTTGATTTACCATAAAAGTTATGAATTAAAAAAGATAACTCCGTAATAAAATGTAGTATAATAACAGTTAAATTATAGATGCCAGTTAAGATTTTTATACTACTAATTTTAGATCATAATATAACTGCTCTCCGAATATGAAAAAAAATTAATAATATGTTTTTATGATATTTATTGAAGCGTAACTTAATTCTATCTTTATTTTAGAAAAAGCAATTTAGCTAAAAGCAGTCAATTTCTTATCTTTAAAATAGAATATTGTTTAAAATTTTTTTCCTTCTCATCATTAAAAAATGCTGAAACTCCGTATTTCGTAGAACTATTTTATCAAAAAAGCCCTCCATTTAATAAATGGAAGGCTTCACTTAAAGGTAATATTAGTAACTTATTTAATCAACTCAAATACAACTTTATTCTCTGTGTTTGAATCAGTGCCTACAAAAACTTCAAAAGTCCCGAGTTCAGCAATAAATTGCAAATCGGCATTGTAAAACTTTAAATCCTCTATCCCTATTTCAAAAGTTACTTTTTGTTTCTCACCTTTATTAACAGCAATTTTTTGAAATCCCTTTAATTCTTTTACAGGTCTTGTCACTGAACCTACTAAATCTCTGATATACAATTGAATTACTTCTTTTCCATTGTAATCGCCGGTATTTTCAACTTCAACACTTATCTTTAATTTTTCGTCAGCTTTCATTTTAACAGCTGAAATTTCGACCTTATCATATTTAAAATTAGTATAGCTCAATCCAAAACCAAAAGGATATAAAGGTTCGTTTCTTTCATCGATAAAATTTGATCTAAACTTTTCAAATTTGCCTTCCTTATTCATTAAAGGTCGGCCTGTATTTTTTTGATTGTAATAAATAGGAACTTGTCCTACACTTCTAGGAAAAGTAGCTGTCAATTTTCCCGAAGGATTCACATCACCAAACAATACATCAGCAATTGAATATCCTGCTTCACTTCCTGCAAACCACGTATTAAGTATCGCCGGTACGGTTTCATTTTCCTGAACTAAAACTAAAGGACGACCCGTAAATAAAACTAAAACAACAGGTTTACCCGTCTTTAATAATGCTTGTAGCAAATCTCTTTGAGCTTGTGGTATCTCTAAGTTAGTACGGCTGCTACTTTCTCCTGACAATTCAGCTGATTCTCCTAAGGCCGCAACAATTATATCTGATTCACCAGCAATTTGAAGTGCTTCTGCAAGTAATTCAGCAGATGTTCTACTATCACGATGTAATGTTTTGCCAAACATTGTGGCTCTTTCTTCAAAAGCTGCATCATAATCAAGGTTGCTTCCTTTAGCGTAAAGCACTTTTGTATTAGTACCGGCAACTTCTTTTAAACCAGTTAAAAGAGAGATAGATTTTTCCATGTTAGTTGCAACACTCCAAGTTCCTGCCATATTTTCTTTGGCATCAGCCAATGGTCCAATAAGTGCAATAGTTCCTGATTTTTTTAGCGGCAACAGCTGCTTGTTATTTTTTAGTAAAACCAAGGACTGTGCTGCAATAGCTCTCGCCTCAGCTCGATTACTTTTAGTAAAAATTTCAGTTTTAGCTCTATTTTCATCACAATATTTATAAGGATCATGAAATAATCCTAAATCATATTTGGCATTCAAAATCAATCTTACTGCATTATCAATTTGCTCAATACTTACTTTCTTCTCATCTACAGATTTTTTTAAAGTTTTAAGAAAACCTTCGCCCACCATATCCATTTCGATCCCTGCATTCATGGCTAAAGCAGATACCGTCTGTAAGTCGCCCATTCCATGATCGACCATTTCATTAATACCTGTATAATCCGTAACCACAAATCCTTTAAAACCCCATTGATTTCTCAGAACATTGGTCATTAACCACTTATTTCCTGTTGCGGGAATGCCGTCTACTTCATTAAAAGAAGCCATAACTGATCCCACTCCTGCATCAATAGCAGCTTTATAAGGTGGAAAATAATCATTATACATTCGTATTCGACTCATATCAACCGTATTGTAATCTCTACCAGCTTCTGGGGCTCCATAAAGGGCGAAATGCTTTACACAAGATAAAATCGTATTGTTTTTTGACAAATCTTTTTGCTGATATCCTTTCACCATTGCTTCCGCTATTCTACTTCCTAAAAAAGGATCTTCACCTGAACCTTCAGAAACTCTTCCCCAGCGTGGATCACGAGATATATCTACCATAGGTGAGAATGTCCAATTGATTCCATCAGCACTAGCTTCTTGAGCAGCAATTTGAGCACTTCTTTCAATTAAATCCATGTCCCAAGTGCTCGAAAGTCCAAGCGGGATAGGGAAAGTTGTTTCATAACCGTGAATAACATCCATCCCAAAAAGCAATGGGATTTTTAATCGGCTTTTTTCAACAGCAATTTTTTGTACTTCTTTTATTTTCTTTACTGATTTAATGTTGAATAAACCTCCTACTTTGCCGTCTTCGATATTTTTAGCCACATCTGAACTATTAGCTTGACCGGTTGTTATATCTCCAGAAGTGGGTAGATTTAATTGCCCAATTTTCTCATCCAGAGTCATTTTAGAAATTAAATCTGACACAAACTCTGTTTTCGGTTTTAATATAACGGTCTTTTTGGATACCTTTTTTTGGCTGTAGCCAAAAAAAGAAAATCCAATAAGTAATACTATAAGTTTAATTTTCATTTATCTGATTTTTATTTGTTTAAACATCCAGTCATAAATTTCTTGATTGTCATATACTCTCGACCAACTATCATGATTTGCATCATCAAAAATAGTGAGATCTACATTTCCCTTACAAGCTTTTAATTTTTTGAATATAGCAATAGAATAATCTACTGTTACTACTTCATCGAGCAAACCGTGAAAAATTTTAGTTGGAATCTTTGCAATTTTACAGGGCTCAACCATCGGAATCCGATCAACAAAACCGGCTATAGGAACTAATGCCGCAAAAGTTTCAGGATATGCAAATGCTAAATTCCAAGCGCCCCAAGCTCCCATACTCAATCCAGTAAGATAAATTCTATTAGGATCGATATTGTTTTCTTTTTGGATTTTTAAAATCAATTTATAAAGTACCTCAGCATCCCAATATTCATTCTCTGGACATTGAGGTCCTAAAACAAATGCATCTAATTCATGTGTTTTTAAATATTTAAAAGGACCATGAATTTTCATTTTTTCAATGTCTTTTCCTTTTTCGCCAGAACCGTGTAGAAAGATAATTAAAGGCTTTTTCTCTTTTATATCCTTTGGAATGTGTAATGCATAACCTAATTCTTGCTGATAAACAATTTCAGTTTTAATTTTTCCAACGACTTCGCTCTGTGCAAATGAAATCAAAGAAAATAAAAGTGTAGATAATATTATTTTATATTTCATCTCTTACCTATTTTTAAAAGCCATGCTGAGTTGACGAAAATCCTAATTTTACCAAGCCCTGCTTAACCTCTGGTGCTTGCATAAATAATTTCCAGATTAATCCCGTGCGATGATTTTCAATCATGGGAGCAATTGTTCCTTGATCTATCGCTAAATAGCGTTTAGTGACCCAATTATAATGAGGTGAAAAAGCATCATAGGGTCCTGCTATTCCAACTAATGTGCTTTTATTTTCATCATATAAATAATGTAGAAATTTCATGCTTTCTACTGGCGTAAAAGGAAAGGCAGACAAAGCGGCGGTAGGCGTAATCACTCCCGTATCATTTAATGGCTGATGGGCTGTATACCCTGTGCTTCCATCATTGTTGCGTGTGTAACTTGCAGTAAGTCCCCAGCATTTATCAGAATAACCATTCCATTTTTTTGGATTTGCAATACAATATTGATTGATGATTTTAGAATGATTTTGTGTTAATTTCCAGTAATCAGCATAAGCGTCTTTTAAACCACGTGGATCTAAACCTAAATATGAATATTGCGACCAAAATAGAGGCCCCACATTACCACTAGCACCATTATAATTTAAAATTACAGGTATTCCATATTGCGATCCACTATTAGTTATATTTCCTTTTCGAGCCCAAGCATCATGATAAGCTGCAGCAGGAATAGGATGTGTAGGTGAAGCTGCGCCTAAAACGTATGCAAGCAAACATTCATCATAACCTTGTATTTTAAAATTCATATCCCAACCGTAGTTTGGAGACCAGTGCCAGTACAACGCATTCTCGCCTTTAGTGTACCAGTCCCACTCGACCCCTTTCCACAAATTATCTGCTTTAAGAGCAAGTGCTTTTTCAGCGGAATTTCCATTTTTAAAATATTCTCTAACCGCTAAAATTCCTTGACATAAAAAAGCAGTTTCAACAATGTCTCCGCCATTATCTTTAGTACCAAATGGAATAACTTTTCCTGTGTTTCCATCAATCCAGTGGGACCAAGCACCGTGAAAACGATCGGCATTTTCTAGGAAAGTTAAAGCGGTTGTAAGTCGCAAAACCGCTTCGCCTCTGGGTATAAAACCACGCTCTATTCCTACAATTAATGTCATTAACCCAAAACCAGAACCGCCTGTAGTTATAATATTAGATTCAAAACTAGGGTCTCCTTCATGGTAGCGTTCCCGCGCTAACTTAGAATTTGTTTCAGCATATTCCCAGAAATATTTGACCACATCTTTTTGGACCTGATCCATAGCTTCTGCATCTGTCAAAGTGACTATTGGTGAAGTTGGCGTTGCAGGTAACGGTGTCCCTTCCAATTTAGAATCTGGAGTAGATGTAGAGCATGAATTAAAAATACTGATAAATAGGAATAAAAAAGAAAGTTTAATCATTTCGATATAGTAATAATTGAAAATTTTATAATTTTTTTAAAAAGACCAATTTGGGTACCTTTTAAAATATAAGAACTTATTTTTAAGTAAAAGGCTTATTATAGAAATGCTATAATAAGCCTTAAAGTACTATTTATCTTTTTTTAGTATACAATGCATTTACTTCAGCAGCTGTGAGAGCTGTGGCATACATACGGAATTGGTCTAAACCACCTGTCCATGAATTACCTAACCAATCTCCTTCAGTTAAACTTGGTCCAGCGCCAACTATTAAAGAGGTGATTTTTGATGGCTCAAGTTTAATAGGTCCATGATCTCCCCATTTAGATGTGGTTCCTGCTACACCATTTTTATAAAGAGTCATCGTTGAGGTTGCCCCGTCATATACAAAGGCCAAATGATGCCATTGTCCATCATAAATTCCAGAAACTGCTCCTGTAGGTCCCCATGGAACCCATTCAAACCATTTTTCATCTGTAGCATCTTTCACAAAAAACTTGACAATCGGTTCGGCCGCATTTCCTTCCATTAATAAAAACATAGAACCTCCTGACCAGTGGTATCCGCCTACAGCTGGCATACTAAAAATTTCCTCCGTTCTAAACTCGCCTTTCTTTTGCCATAAGGCAACTGTAAAACTTCCAGCAGTTTTAGCAAAGTCATTAGCAGAACCGTATCTAATATATTTTCCTATTTGACCTTGTGCGCCTTTTCCTTTGATTCCGGGAATCGATTTCAACGCATTATCAGATGGGAAATTAGCACGAACGCTATCTACTGCATTCATCAATACATTATCACTAGTACCATCAAAAGCTACAAAAAATTTTAGTGGTCCACCTGCTGCATTAGCATCCTTAGCATAGTCCCCTAATTCAGGTCTATCCATTTCTTGACACCCTATAAATGCTATTGAAATAAGAACTATTCCAAAAGCTTTTCTAAATAACATTACATTTATTTTCATCTTTTAAATTTTTACAATTATCAATAGTCGTTAATAATTTGGATTTTGCTTTAAAATCCCACCTGATTGATCAATAGCTGTTTGTGGAATTGGATAGTATTGATTTTTTACTTGGTAACCCAAACCTCCTAATACAGAGGTAGCATCGCCCCATCGTACTAAATCATAAAATCGTTCCCCTTCCAAAGCAAACTCAATTCTTCTTTCTTGTTTGATAGCAGTTCGTAAGGTTGCTTTATCTAAAGATGTTACTTTAGGTAAAATCCCAGTATTGGAACCTCGGGCTCTTGAACGAACCATTTCTAAATAGTTAACGGCAGCACTTGCTGCTCCATTTTCATTTGCTGCTTCAGCTGCCATAAGAATAACATCAGCATATCGAAGTACTTTTATATTTTTCCATTGATTCTTATTTTCTCCGTATTGCAATCTAATACTAGGCGTTGTATAAGCTTTTTTATTCCAATAAGGTTGCGCTAATGGAGGACTTGCTGGAACAGTTAGTCCAAAACCGTCATTTTGACCTGAAAAAAGAATAGTGGCATCTTTACGTGGATCTGCACTTTCATAAGCATCTACTAAATTTTGTGTTGGTACGTGAAAACCCCATCCTAAATCCCATGAACTTGTACCACGAACTCCTTGAGATTCCCAATAATTATTAGAATAATTTACACCCGCAGTTCTTAAAAATTGAACTTCGAAAACAGCTTCGCTTGAATTGTCGCCAGCTTCGCTAAATAAAGTAACATAAGAGTTTACTAAATTATATTGTCCTGATGTGATTACCTCTTCACTTTTATCCAGAGATTTTTTCCATTCTCCTTGATACAAATATAATTTTGCTAATAAACTATTAGCAAATCCCTTAGTAGCTCTTCCTGGATAAGCAGGCCAACTCAAAGGCAGATTTTCAGCAGCATACATCAAGTCACTTACGATAAAAGCATCTACAGCAGCAATAGTTGATTTCGATTTAATTACATCACTAGGTTTTACAATTTTTATATCAATAATAGGAACTTCTCCATAATCACGACGCAATTCAAAATAGGCAAACCCTCTAATTGCTCTCGCTTCCGCTTTATTAGTGATGCTCCCTTGATCCTTTAATCCTGATGCATCTACATCAGCAATTAGATCGTTACATGCATAAATTAAACTAAAATGACCATTCCAGTTGTCAGCTGGAATTCCTTCAGCAGCCGAATATTGAAAACGGTCCATCACATTACCCATTGTAGCTGCATCTGTGGTTGTACTTCCTTTAGAAGCATCATCGGATCTAATACTTTGAAACCAATAACGAGTCCAATCAGTAATTCCAGTTGTGTTCCTGATTTTGCCATATAGACCAAAGGCCTTTTCTTCAAAACCACCGGCGGTTAAATCTCCCTCTGTAGCAATTCCTAACGGTTTCTTATCTAAAAAATCATCGTCATTACAAGCTGAAAATAAGCTAACCATTAACGCTAAAAAGAGCGATACTTTAATGATATATTTATAATTTTTCATATTTCTCTATTTTATATTTTTAATTAAAAGGTAACATTTATACCAACTGTGGCAATACTAGGTAGTGGATATCCACCGCCATCAACACCAAATCTTGTTGGAGATCCACCTGCTTCCGGAGTAAAGCCCGAATTGTGTTTCCAAGTATAAAGATTTTGAGCACTTACAAACAATCTTAAGCTTTGCATTTTTAATTTATCTGTAATACTGGAATCGAAACTATATCCTAATTGTATATTCCTTAATCGGATATAACTCCCATCTTCGATCATATAAGTAGAGTTTTGCTTATTGTATCCAGAACCATCATTAAGACGTGGTTCCCAGTTAGAAGTTCCTGCTCCAGTCCATCTGTTCAATCGGTCTGTTCTGTAATTAAATTGCGCAAATGTGCTACCATTACCCCAGTCTCTATAAACTTCATTTCCGTAAACACCTTGTACATCAACAGATAAACTAAAATTTTTATAATCTATATTTCCTGAAAATCCATAAGTAAAATCAGGCATTGGATTACCAATTACAGCTCTGTCATCAGCAGTTACTTTTCCATCGTTATTAATATCCTTATATTTTAAATCACCTGGTCCATAACTCCCTAGTGAACTTGGAGGAGATGCAAGAATATCAGCATAAGATTGATAAACCCCTTCAACTTGATACCCATAAAATGAACCTATAGGAGCACCTGCTGTTAGGATAGAAGGCCCATCAAAAACTTGAAAACCATCTGTGTAAACTGATTTTACATTGTTATTGAGAGTAGTTATATTTCCGCTTATTGAATAATTAAAATCATCTTTGAAACGGTCGCTCCAAGTAGCAGAAAATTCTAAACCTTTATTTTCGATTTGACCTGAATTAGTATAGAATTTTTCGCTTCCAGCGTCTATAAATGTCAGTAAATTGTCTGTCAATTTATGATAGTAATTGGCCTCAAATTTTAATCTATTGTTTAGAGTTGCCATTTCAAATCCTGCTTCGTAAGAAGTTACAGTTTCCCATTGCAAATCAGGATTACTTCTATAAGCTAAAACGTATGCTGGTACTAGAGACTCACCAAATACTGCCGTAGAACCTGTTGTATAATTTGGATAAAAAGGATAGTGAACAGATGAGTACTGATTTCCTAATTCGCCAAAAGAAGCTTTTATTTTTAAGGCATCAAAGATCGTTTGATCTTTCATAAAATCCTCTCTTTGCACATTCCATGCAGCTCCAAGAGACCAAAAATTTTGGAATCTATTTTTTGGAGAAATCTCAGATGATCCATCCCTTCTAAAAGAGGCATTAATCAAATATTTACTGTCATAATTATATAATAATCTCGCTAATGTTGAAGCGGTAGAGCGATCCCATTGATCAGAATTAGCTACTCTTGTTGTAGGATCACCAAAAGGATAAACACCCACATACCACCATCTTTTATCATTAGGAATAGGAGAACCGTTTACAAATTGCTTTACGCTTCCACTCATTCCGGAGTAATCTTCACTATATCGAGTATATCCTAAAAGAGCCGTAAATTCATGACTACCAAGAGACTTATTATATGTTAATAAATAATCTTGCTGAAACTTTTGATACGTATTGTTATACTGATTTACGTTTGTTAATATGTTCCCGGCAAACGGTGTAATTTGATCCGTTTCTGCTGAGTAAATATCTATTACAGGAGTGTATCCTCTACCTTTATTAAAACCGAAATCAGCTAAATAGGCCACTCTAAATTTAAAATCTTTTAATAACTTAAATTCTGTAAAAATATTTCCTACAAGTCTTTTTTCACTATTAAGCTGAGTATATTTCTTTGCTTCAACATCTAAGAGTGGATTACCAATTTGCGCAGCGCCAATTTCAATAGGCAACTGATTGTAAATTCCTTGATTATTTAATGGTGAAACAATAGGTGTAGCATTTAAAGCTGCGCCAAAACTATGCAATTGAGGGAGGTCAGCATGATAACCATTAACACCAATTCCAAATTTTATATTATCTGAAATTTGCAATTCATCATTAATATTAAATGTAATTTTTTTATACTTCTCATATTCAATTAATCCTTCATCTTCTGTGTAGCCTGCTCCAAAATAAAATTTATTTTTATCAGTACCGTTGGAAATACTTATATTATTAATTGAGGTTATTGCTTGATTGTTTGCTATAGCATCTATCCAATTAGTATCACCAGTAAATAAATTGTACGACGTGTAAGGACTTGCCCCTTCATTCACTCTTTGCTCGTCATACAAAGTCTTAAATTGAGATGCGTTAGTAAGTGAAGGTTTCCCGGTTATACTTTTAACTCCTAAAGAGGAAGAGAAATTTATAATTGTCTTACCAGTTTTAGCTTTTTTAGAGGTAATAATTATCACTCCATTTGCACCACGAACACCAAAAATGGCCAATGATGAAGGATCTTTTAGTACTTCCATTGATTCAATATCATTTGGATTTATAAAATTGATGTTGTCATTTAAGATTCCATCTACAACATATAATGGTTTAGTTTGATACCTACTAATTGTACCTCTTATACGAATGTCAGGCTCAGCTCCTGGTTGTCCTGAATTTACAACCGAAAGTCCTGCAACCTTCCCTTGGATAGAAACAATAGGATTTGTATTAGGTCTATCAGCAATTTCCTTACCTTCAACCTTAACGATAGATCCTGTTAAATCTCTTTTTCTTGCTGATCCGTATCCTATTACTACAACTTCTTTCAATGCTGTATCTTGAGATTCTAACATGGTTATAGTCATTGAAGCTGTAGTTGCTTTTATAGAAACAGCCTCAAAACCCACCATACTTATTTTTAACACCTCGCCTACTTTGGCGTTAATGCTAAAATTTCCATCAATATCGGTATCTACTGAAGTTTTAGAATCAGCAGCAACAACCATTGCTGATGGAATTCCTATCCCACTTTGATCTAATACCTTTCCCTTAATCACCTGTCCAGACATATAGGCTGGGAGCAGAATAAGTGCTAAAAAGCTTAAAATAAAATTTCTCATATACTATTTATTTGTAAAAGTTAGTGGAGCCAAATTAGTCAATTACAACGTTATAGTTGATATATAAGATTTGCTACATGACTACATCATAATAAGTACATATTGCAATAATCAATATATTATAGCATTTGCAGGAGTTTATCTTAGCTCCTCTTATATACTATGATGTAGTAATGATGTATAGTCAATAATTGCTTTACAGCTTTAAGACTTATTGAATCAAAGAATTAATTACTAGAAAGTGAGTAAAAATTTAGAAAGATTTTCTTCTTGGTTTAAATCCAGTTTTTTGCGTAAGCGATAACGATGCAGTTCAACGCCGCGAAAAGAAATATTCATTAAAGGAGCAATTTCCTTTGAAGAAAGGTTCATCTTTAAATAGATACACAGTTTAATATCTTTTGGGGTTAGCTTTGAAAATTTCTTAGAAAGCTTTATAATAAATTCATTGTGAATCTGATTTAAATTACTTTCAAATGTTTCCCATTCGTGTTTATTAACTGAATTAATCTTAATGACTTTTTTAATTTCGCTTTTTAGTTTATTAAAATCAACATCAGAATCCAAAATTTCTTGAATACTTTCTATCATTTCGCTTTGCTTAGCAATGGAAAGCGATTTACCCGCTACTTGAGAAGATTTTGATTGTAATTCTAATTCTAGTATATGTTTTTCATATTCTTGGCTATTGAGTTCGTTAGCTGCTTTTAACTCCATCTCCAAAATTTTATTTTGATGCTTCAATTCTTCATCACGCAAAACTAATTTTTGAATATATCGTATTTTGTTCCATTTGTAATATAAATATAAGATCAAAGCTATAATGATAAGATAAAGCAAAACCATCCACGCAGAGAAATACCAAGGGTTAGCAACAGTAAATTCAAAATTTCTCAGTGAGACATAATTTAGTCCATCATTTATATAAATAGTGATTTTGTTCCTACCGCTATTCAAATTATTCAATACAATTAATCCGTTATTGACAGCAGTGTATTCTTTTTCTTTATTTAGTTTATAATAGAAATTAGGTTTTGCAACTCCAAACAATCCCGATAATAAATGAAATTTGAGTTCAGAATTATAAGGAATAGTTGATTTATTAGATATGAGACTATCGTTTACAAAAACTTCAATACTTAAATCAGACTTTTTATTTTTAATGAATTTGATAGGAAGCGAAATAAATCCATCATCTAAATTTAATAAGTAGTTATTGCTATTTTTATGAATTTTTAAATTATCATTAATGATCTTTCCTCTATAATATTTTTCTTGAATCAAATGACGAATAAAAATACTTCCCTCTACATTAATAGTATAAAGAAGTCCGTTTTCTAAAATCAAAAAATTATTTTCATCAATAGAAACAATATTGGATACATTTTTAAAGTTGGTGTTAAATAATGAATTGAGTTCTAACTGATCTGTTATCGAATTATATGTGTACCAAAGTTTATTGATTAAAAATAATATCTCTTTTCTAAATTCAAATATCTTCACTCCATAATCATTTCTCAAATTGCTTCGATTAGAAACATTTTCGATTAAAGTGGTCTCATTGGCATCATTGTACAATATTCTATATAAACCTCTATTATTATCAGCTGCCCATATCTCATTTTTTCGGCTTTGAGCTGCATATTTAATCGGTTTTACTAATTTTTGAACGATGCTATTTTTATTTAAATCATTTATATCATTATAAATCACAATTCCACTATAAGTAGCTTGCAGGTATGAATTATTGATAGAGCTTTTTGTTAAGTTCCATCCTCCATTTATCGAACTTAATTTATAAAACTCATCCTTGTCGTAAACAAATGTTCCTTCGTTATGACCAATTATATACCTATTTTTAATTTTACTAATATTCCATGCTTGCCCTTGCGTGTTTGGAATTAAGGACAGCTGCTTACTTTCATACTTAAAAACCCCATGATTAGAAGCCATTAAGTAGCCAGAAGGTAGATTTACCACGGAGTACACAGATCCTAAAATACCTGAATTATCGTAAAAAATAGAAATGGGTGAATTGACCTCAACATGTGCAATTCCATTGTCAAGACCTAACCATAAGTCCTTTTCCCCATCAAGTGTAATACTCAAAATTGAATTATTCATCAATACATTATCCCTATTGATATTTTTGTAACTCTTGGTGGCAAAATCATAAATAAAAACGCCATTGTTAGCAGTTCCTATTGCTAATTTTTGGTCGGGAATAAATAGAGCAACGTTGATACTTGCAGCTTTAAAAATATTATTCAAGGGATCAGTCCAAGGGTTTATGACACCGTTTTCTACAACGAAAACTCCATTTTTTTTGGTAAAAATATATGTTTTATTCTGGTACTTTTCAATGGCGTGAATCACATTATTTTCTAGTACAGACCAGCCTTTTATTTTTTCAAATTTTGAACCATTCATTTTATATAATCCATTGTAAACAGAACCAATTAGCAACTGGTTCTCAATTACAAAACAATAAGAAACAAGAAAGGGAAATTTAGTTTTTTGAATTGTCTTTCCATCATAATCGAAAAGTAAATTAAAAGATTGGAAATACGTTTTGCCTTTGAACGTAAAGATTTTCCATATTTCTTCGTTATCAATATCGTCAAAGACTTTCGTTTTATTCGAAAAGGAAACATAGAACATTTTACCGCTTTTGCGATACCAGTATCCAAATTCTTTATAGGAGCCTGTATAAATGCGGTCACCAGCTATAAATACTGATCGGATAATAGTTTTATTTGGTAAACTATATTTCTCCCATTTTACACCATTGTAACGCACTAAATAATAATTATTAGCAAAATACATCGCCTTATCCTTTCCTTGCGCTACACTCCATATTTGATTGTCACCATGATAATCAGACTTGTTGTAATTTTCAACAAAGGGAAGTAAGTCTTGGGAGTAAATTGAGGAGGAGAAAAAATATAATAGCGTTATTATTATGATTCTTACTTTCAAAATGTGTAATTTTATGTTCAAATATAATCAGATTTATGCGATATAATGTATAAAAAAAGCTTCTAATTAAAGAAGCTTTTTTCGATATGATAATTATTTTTTAGGTTACCAATAGTTCAAATACCTGATTGGCAATTTCAATCTCTTCATTTGTTGGAATAACCAAAATTTTTGTTCTCGAATTGGTTGTATTGATTTCTCTAATTTCTTTAGAACGCAATTCATTTTTATTTTCGTCTAATTCGATACCAAAATATTCCATATCGGTGCAAATTAATTTTCTTATATAAGATGAATTTTCTCCAATTCCCGCCGTAAAAATAATGGCGTCTAAACCGTTTAGCACAGCAGTGTAAGAGCCAATAAATTTTTTAATACGATAGGCATTCATAGCTAAAGCTAATTGACAATTGACATCTCCATGCTCCGCTTTATCCTCAATATCTCTTAAATCACTATACCCAGTAAGACCTAACATGCCACTTTGTTTCTGCAGCATCGTATTTACCGCCTCAAGCGAATAACCTAGTGAATGTACCAAATAGAAAATGACAGACTGGTCTACATCACCGCTTCGTGTTCCCATTATCAAACCATTCATGGGTCCGAAACCTAAAGTATGATCTATACTTTCTCCGTTTTTTATAGCGGTCATACTACAACCGTTTCCTAAGTGTATGGTAATAATTTTTGAATCCTTATTAACTGAATTTTGAGTTAAATAATGAATGGCATTTTCTGAAACGTATTTATGACTCGTACCATGAAACCCATACAATCGAATTTTATTCTCTGTCAAAAGATAATTAGGTAACGCATACTTATGTGCTATAACTGGAATTGTTTGATGGAAAGCCGTGTCAAATACTGCTACTTGCTGGGCTGTATTGAAAATCTCTTCCGCCACAATAATTCCTTCTAAATTTGCCGGATTATGCAAGGGTGCCAAATCAAAAAGCTGTCTGATTTTTTCTTTAACTTCCTCTGTTATAATAACGGTATTAGAAAAACTACTTCCGCCGTGAACTACACGATGTCCCACAGCATCAATTTCATCAGTACTTGTAATGACGCCAGCTTTTTTGTCCATAAGTAATTCAGCAATTTTTTCTAAACCTATTTTATGATCTGGAATAAATAGTGATTCCTCTATTTTAATTTTGTCGGTTACATAAGTTAAATTGGAAATCTCTAATCCTATCCTGTCAATCATCCCTGAACAAATCACTTTATTGGCTGGCATGTCAATAAGCTGGTATTTTATTGAAGAGCTACCCGAGTTTATAATTAATATTTTCATTGAAAAAATATGCTTTTAGCTTTTGGCTTTTAGCCAAGAGCTGTTAAAAATATGGTTATTTTTTAAAACTGATTTCTAAGCTTTATATCCTATTTATTCTAAAATCCTTGCGCTTGAATGGCTGTAATAACAACCGTGTTGATTATATCATCTACAGTACAACCACGACTTAAATCGTTTACCGGTTTGTTAAGTCCTTGCAACATAGGACCAATAGCTAATGCACCTGTTTCACGCTGTACCGCTTTGTATGTATTATTTCCTGTATTCAAATCAGGAAAAATTAAAACGCTAGCTTGACCAGCTACTTCAGAATTTGGCATTTTGCTTTTGCCTATCTCAATATCTACAGCGGCATCGTATTGTATAGGACCTTCAATTTTTAGATCGGGACGTTTGTTTCTTACGATTTCAGTGGCTTCCCTAACCTTTGTTACCTCGTCACCTTTTCCAGAAGAACCAGAAGAATAAGAAAGCATCGCTATTTTTGGTTCAATACCAAAAGCCAAACTAGAATCAGCCGACGAAATGGCAATTTCTGCCAGTTGGGCTGCAGTAGGATTTGGATTAATGGCACAATCACCAAAAACGGAAACACGATCCTCTAAACACATAAAAAACACGGAGGAGACAACACTACAATTAGGCTTTGTTTTTATAAACTGCAAAGCTGGCAAAATTGTGTGTTGTGTAGTATGTGCTGCTCCAGAAACCATTCCGTCAGCATCTCCTTTATAAACCATCATAGTTCCAAAATAGGACACATCCTCCATCAAATCTTTGGCCATAGCCAAAGTTACATTCTTAGCTTTACGCAGTTCATAATAAGTGTTAGCATAATCTTCATAATATTGCGACTCTTTAGGATTTAAAATTTGGACTTTAGAAAAATCCAAGATTAAACCTAATTCTAATACCTTACTTTCTATTTGTTTTTTATTTCCAATGATCGTAATATCTACAACATCCATTGCAATTAATCTAGCAGCTGCCATTAATATTCGGTCATCATTGCCTTCTGGAAGAACAATATGCTTACGGTGTTTTTTAGCTCTTTTTACTAAATTATATTGAAACATTTTAGGCGTCATTCCTTCCGCTTCAAACGAATTTAATTTGATAGCTAAATTATCTAAATCAACATATTTCTCAAATGTATTTATAGAGGTCTCAATTTTTAACTTGTTATCAGCATAAATTTTTGATTTGATGTTTCCAAGTTGATTTGTGATACCATAAGTTCCACCTTCTACAGCAATTATAGGTAAAATAGTGGTCAATCCTTCGATCAGTTTTATAATACTGATTTCAGGAATAATATTTCCAGTAAGAACGATACCTGAAATAGAAGGATAATTAGCCGATTCATTGGCTTGTAAAGCACCCAGAATAATATCAGCTCTATCGCCAGGGGTTATAACCAAAGCATTTTCTTTAAGATGAAGTAAATAATTATGCAATTGCATAGCGCCTACGCTAAAATTTCCCACCTCATTATTCAAATATTCCTCACCGAATAAAATTTTAGCGCCTAATACATCCACAATTTCTCTTATGGTTGGATTATTCAAACTTGAAATTATAGGAATTGCATTTACTAAAATTTCAGCTGGAAGGTTAGACTGTAATCCATCAGTTACTAACTTAATGTTTTCTGGTTGAACCTTGTTAGCAATTACTGCGAGAACTTCTACATCTTTAACTTTAAATGTATCGTAAGCGAGATAAAGACTGTCGATTAATTCTTCTAAAGTTTTACCCACTCCTGAACCGACTATAATTGTTGGAATTCCCAAATTTTTAGCAATTAAAACATTCATGTCTAATTCGATTACGGTGCCTTCTCCGCTAAAACTAGTACCTTCCACTAAAACAAAATCAAACTGCTCTTCTAATCGCTTATACTTTTCAATAATAAGATCTAGAACATCTCCTATTTTTCCCTTATTTTTTTTCTTAATCAATTTACTTTTGGTAATGGCAAAAGCATCCTCAAAGGCGATGTCCAAACCAAAATGAGAGATAACAGTTTCAATATGATTATCTTTTTTACCATCTTCAAAATCTTCAATAATAGGTCGAAAATAACCCACTTTTGCTGTTTTACCTATGAGCATACTCATCAAACCAAGTGTGACAATAGATTTTCCACTATTGTGCTCACTCGTTGCAATATAAATCGCTTTATTCATTGTTTATTTTATTATTTTTTAAAAATCTTGCTTCCTTTTTTGACCTTTGTTATTTAATTAAAACCATTTCCTTTTTTTAAAATAAACTAACATCGCAATTCCAATTAGTATCATTATCCCAATGACTGTATAATAACCATTGCGATAATGCAACTCTGGCATAAATTCAAAATTCATTCCGTACACACCTACAATAAAAGTCAGCGGAATAAATATTGCTGAAACTATAGTAAGCGTTTTCATAATTTCATTCATCTTGTGCGTTTGTGAAGAAAAATAAAAATTAGAAGCACTTTCTAATGTACCTAAATCAGATTCAATTTGTTCTAAAAGTTCTAAACTTTTTTGATGCAGTCGAGAAAAAAAACCAAAACTATCCATTTCAATTGCGCTATAAATAGTATCATCTTTCATACTCTTGATCCCATAAAGTGAATCTCGAAGCGGAATTATTGATCGCTTTAAAAAATTAAAGTTGTCTCTGTGTTTTTCTATTCGCTCTAGCGTTGATGGATCAGCGCTCTCTTTAGAAATAGTAATTAATTCTTCCACTTTATCTTCTTCATTTTCTATTGTAATATAGAAATTTTCCATTACCGCATCTAACAGAATATAAAGTAGATAATCGGCTTTTTTTGTTCTCACTAATCCTGAATGTGTTCTTATTCGTTCCCGAATATGAGTGAAAAAATCAGATCTTTTTTCTTGAAAAGAGATTAGAACACCATCTTTTAAAACAAAACTAATTTGTTCAATATTTATATTGTCAGAATCCGCAGCTGGTAATAAAGACTTTATATTAAAAAATAAAACATCAGCTGATTCTTCTAATTTAGTTCTTCTCGAAGTATTTAAAATATCAGTTAACATAAAACTATCAATTGAAAAATAGGCTCCAATAGCCTGAACCAATTCAAGATTATTTAAGCCGTGGATATTGAGCCAATTCGTTTTTTGAACGCTGATACATTTTTGCAAATCTGAAACATCAAAATCATTGTATTCAATTAAATCTACAGTGTCATAAACAAATAATTGCATTTGAGATTCCTGCCTTTTATGATTCCCAGTATATTCAAGATGATATGGATGCAATTTATGACCTTTCTTATATTTAATTTTTCTCATTCAAAAAGTTTATAGTATTATAAAATTGGAACTATTTCAAAACATATTCTATTTCAATATATATTTTTTGAAATGACGATTATTATAATGTGTACTAAGTAACAAAAATAAGCAGAAAATAATAGCCTATTATTGAGAAATGTCATAAAATAGTTTTAAAATTACTTGATAAACAATTGTTAATTTGACAAAATTAATTTACTATATAATTAGAATTCAAAATATATTTATAGATTTGAAAATAATTAATAAATAAATGTAAGATTCTTTCATTTCAGCACTTAAAATTAAATATTAACTATAATTCTATCAACTAAATGATTAAAAAAACATTATCCGTACTTATGATGTTTCTCTTTTTGTCTTCAGTTCAAGACACAGTTGCACAAAGCAGTAAAAAGAAAAAAGCAGATAAAAATGAACCTACTAAAACAGAGGCAAAAGCAGCTGACACTAAAAAAGAGCCAAAACCATATAACAAAGTTATTGATACATCAGCGGTAACACAACTGGGTTTGCTAACTGTTCACAAAATGGATAAAAAATATCTATTTGAAATTCCAGATACTATTATTGGTAGCGAAATAATGACTATTACGCGCTATTCTAAAACACCTGCTGGTGGAGGAATATTTGGTGGTGAAGAAATTAATCGGCAAGTTGTTCGCTGGGAAAAAGGGTTAAACGACAATATATTATTACGTTCAATTACTTATGTAATTATGTCTCCTGATGAAAATAAGCCTTTGGCGCAAGCAGTAAAAAACTCAACTTCAGATCCTATTATAGGAAATTATGATGTTTTAGCCTATAATAAAGATGCTTCTGGAAAAATTACAGGCTATGTTGTTGATTTATCGGCTACATTCGACGGTGATGTCCAAACATTTTCACTAGATCCTATTAAAAAGCAGATGTTAAACATTCAAACATTTCAAAAAGATAGGTCCTTTATTTCTAAAGTGAGTAGTTTCCCAATCAACACTGAAATTAGAAGTGTAAAAACATTTACTACAACACCACCAAAAATCAACACTACCCCAACACCAAAAGTGGGCGTTGATTTACCATCAGCATTAGATGCGGGAGTTGTCACGATGGAGATGAATACATCGATGATCTTATTACCAAAGACACCAATGCGTAAAAGAGAATTTGATGCACGTGTGGGTTATTTTGCAAATCAATTCGGCAATTTTGAAGAGGAGTCTCAAAAATCAGATTCAAAAGTATTTGCAGTTAGATGGCGTTTAGAGCCTAAGTCTGCTGAAGATGCTCAAAAACAAAAAAAAGGCGAACTAATAGAACCATTGAAACCGATTGTATATTATATAGATCCTGCAACACCTGATAAATGGAAAAAATACATCAAACAAGGAATTGATGATTGGCAAATTGCCTTTGAAGCTGCTGGATGGAAAAATGCAATTCGTGGGGAATATTGGCCTGAAAATGACCCAACAATGAGCCTTGAGGATGCCCGTTTTTCAGTTTTACGATATTTTGCTGCTGAAATCCAAAATGCTTACGGTCCTAATGTTCATGATCCAAGAACTGGAGAAATTTTAGAAAGTCACATTGGTTGGTATCACAACATCATGAGTCTTTTAAGAAATTGGTACTTAATTCAAACGGCAGCAGTTGATCCAGCGGCTAGAGCTAAGAAATTTGATGATAAATTAATGGGAGAATTAATCCGTTTTGTATCTTCTCATGAGGTGGGACATACCTTAGGATTGCGTCATAATATGGGAGCAAGTGCAGCAACACCTGTTGAAAAATTACGTGACAAAGAGTACCAAGCTAAAAATGGACATACATCCTCTATTATGGATTATGCCCGTTTTAATTATGTTGCGCAACCAGAAGATGGAGTAACTGACTTATTTCCTAGAATAGGTGATTATGACAAATGGGCTATTAAATGGGGTTATTCTTATTTTGAAGATGTAAGTACAGAAAAAGAAGAAAAAGCGATTCTAAATGAAATGACTAAAGAGGCTTATAAAGATAATCGCTTATGGTTTGGAACAGAAACAAGTCCTTATGATCCAAGATATCAAACAGAAGATATTGGTGATAATGCGATGCGAGCTTCTGAATACGGGATCAAAAACTTAAAAAGAATTCTTCCAAATTTATTAGAATGGTCTAGTGAAAAAGGAGAAAGTTATAGCGAACTCGATGATCTTTATAGCGCTCTTACAGGCCAATTTAGAAGATATATGGGTCACGTGACTAAAAACGTAGGTGGAATTTATGATTCTCCTAAAACCTATGATATGACAGGAAATCAATTTACAGTTGTTCCAAAAAGTATTCAAAAAGACGCTGTATTATTTTTAAATACACAATTGTTTACTACTCCAAAATGGTTATTAGATCAAAACGTAATTTCGAAAATTAATCCAGAAAATGGAGTTGAAGTAGTTAAAGCGATGCAAGATGCTACTTTATCTAGTTTGATGGCTGGAGATCGAATGGTGCGACTAATGGAAGGATCAGCAGCAAGTAAAGACAATTATTCAGTTGATGAATTAATTACAGACTTGAATAAAGGTATTTTCTCTGAAGTTAAAAGCAATACGGCTATTGACATCTATCGCAGAAACATACAAAAAGTGTATGTTGATAAATTAATAGAATTATTAAAACCGGGTTCTGCCACAGTTAGAGCAGTTCCTGTAGGTGTAACATACGGCTTTACTACAAAAAGAGTGAATCTTGCTCAAACAGATTTACCTTCGATAGCAAGAGGTCAGTTGATTGATTTAAGAAGTAATTTGCGATTATTTGTTCCAAAAACAGCTGATCGTATGACTAAATATCATGTCCTTGATTTAATTTCAAGAATTAATGAGGGTTTAGATCCAAAATAAAATAAAGCACATTTAAAAAAAAAGGGAAGGTAGTTTGACTATTTTCCCTTTTTTTATATGGTGTTTTTGATTGCAGGCTTATCTATTAAAACTTAAACAGTTTAAAAACTATATTTATGAATTTTTACGTAATTTATGATAGGACACGTTTATTAGTAGAGAGATATTAATTTGTATTTTAAACGCTACGATAATAAAACATAAAAACTTATCTTTCCTGTATAAAAATGTAGCATTTAAATGAGTAATATATTAAAATGAAAATAAAACCAATTCTATCTATTGTATTCTTACTTACTAATATAATAGTAATTGCGCAAAATAATGAAACCAAAGAAGCAGCTATCTTTCTGGATTCTAGTTTGCACTCGCAAACCACACTTAAATATTTTGATCCAGAGTCAATCGCATCGGTTACTGTGAAAAAAAATGACACGATAATTCATAATAAAAAATACTATGGTCAGATTTACATCATTTCAAAAAACGAAAAGGATTACGTTTTTTTAAATTTAAACCAAATTAAAAATGAATTTACAAAAAACGAAAGTCTTGATATTCTCTATATGATAAATGGAGAATTTGTTAAAGAAGACATACACTCTATTTTATTGGATCGCAATTATATTCTCAAAGTTGAAGTAACTAATTCAACTGAATTTTATAATTTAAGAGCGAATAAAAATGAGTTTAGCATTATCAATATTTTAACCAAAACTAAGAAAAATATAGATGAAAAAAGTAACGTTATACTTAGAAGCCACGAGTCAATTGGGATTAAATAAAACGTAATCTAATTTTTTAAAACCTATTAAGAACTGCAACTTAACATAGAACATCCCACTTTATTTCTTGCCCAGTCTGGTCTTTTGGCAAACCATTTTTCATACTTAGGTTGTTCATCATACGGATTTTTAAGCATTTCAACTAGTTCGATTAGTAATGAATAATCCTCCTTTTCTGCAGCATCAATAGACAATTGTGATATATAATTGCGCAATACATATTTAGGATTTACTAAATTCATTTTGACTTTGCGTTCATCATCTGTTATTAACTCTTTTTGGATACGAACACAATACTTCTCTAACCAATTATGCCATTCCGATAATAAAATGTCCTCAAGACCATTTTCATTATAAAAAGCAATTTTTATTTTTTCAAAAGCGGTTATAGTTGATTCTTCTTTTTTAATAGCACCTAAATTCCTAAAGAAAATAGTCATGTCTGTTTCTGCTTTTTCGAGCAATTGAGTCAATTGTTCTACTAGCGATAAATCATTGTCTCGTTTCTCTTGCAAACCAAGTTTATTTTGCATCATCAATAAATATTGCTTTTCATACATCACACTATATTCATCAAGTATGGCTTCTAGCGCTTTAGCATCTTCAATTAAAGGATATAAAGCATTTGCTAATTGGTATAAATTCCATAGTGCAATTTCTGGTTGATTTCCAAAACGATATCTTTTATTTTGACTGTCAGTAGTATTTGGCGTCCAGCCAGAGTCATAATCTTCCAGCCAGCCGTAAGGTCCGTAATCTATCGTTATACCGTGAATAGACATATTATCAGTATTCATAACGCCATGAACAAAACCCACGCGTTGCCAGTCCACGATCATCTCTAATGTACTTTGAGTAACTTCCTTGAAAAACGCTAAATATTTATTGACTCCCTCTTGTTTTATAAGTGGAAAATGTTCTTTAATTGTAAAGTCAGCTAATAATCTCAAATTCACAATATCTGTTCTGGACGCAAACATCTCAAAACTTCCAAAACGAATAAATGAAGGAGCAATTCTACATACAATAGCTCCTCTTTCATAAGCAGGATTTCCATTATATAAAACATCTCGCACTACTTGGTCGCCTGAAAGCATTAAAGATAGCGACCGTGTTGTAGGAACACCTAGATAATACATGGCTTCGGCACATAAATACTCTCGAATAGAGGAACGCAAAACGGCAAAACCATCTGCTGTTCTGGAATACGGAGTAGGTCCTGCTCCTTTTAATTGCAGCGTATATGTTTTATTTTCGTGAACAACTTCGGTTAGATTTATGGCACGACCATCGCCTAATTGTCCCGCCCAGTTGCCAAATTGATGTCCAGCATAACAAAGTGCAAAGGGTTTGGTTTCTGGATAAATGGTGTTTCCTGAAAAAACATTTAAAAATTCTATTGCATTAATATCTTCTTGTGAAATACCTATCGAATTTGCCACTTCAATTGAGGCGTGAATTAATACAGGTTTTAAAGGTTTAATTGGTTCTACATAAGAAAAAGCAGCATTTTCTACTTGTCGTGGATAATTTTCTATAGTGGCATCAGCTGGAAGCTCTTTAGTGAATTTATTTTGAATGTGAAGTTTCATCTTTAACGATTTTTTATCAGATTAGTAAAAAATAGGTTTCTACAAAGGTATTTGATACTGTGAATGCATATTGAATTTTATCAAAATTTTATAGTTTGAGCCGACTAAACTTACTAACAAAAAATTTGAATCAAAAAAAAACCTGTTTGCTGATGCAAACAGGTTTTTCAATACATACCATTTTTTAATTAAGAAAGTGCAGCTTTTACTTGGTCTGCAGCTTCTTGAAACTCAACAGCAGATAAAATTGGCATTCCTGAATTATCAATTAATTCTTTTGCAATAGCGGCGTTTGTACCTTGTAAACGAACAATAATTGGCACTTTAATAGCATCACCCATGTTTTTATAAGCATCAACAACTCCTTGAGCAACACGATCACAACGAACGATTCCTCCAAAAATATTGATTAAAATCGCTTTTACATTTGGATCTTTCAATATAATACGGAAAGCAGTTTCAACACGTTTTGCATCAGCAGTTCCTCCTACGTCAAGAAAATTTGCAGGCTCAAAACCAGCATATTTAATTAAATCCATAGTCGCCATCGCTAATCCAGCTCCGTTTACCATACATCCTACTGAACCGTCAAGATCTACATAATTTAAACCTACTTCTTTTGCTTCTACTTCGATAGGATTCTCCTCACGAATGTCGCGCATGTCAGCATATTTCTTTTGTCTGTATAAAGCATTATCATCGATATTTACTTTAGCATCTACAGCCATTATTTTATTGTCAGATGTTTTTAACACTGGGTTAATTTCAAACATCGAAGCATCAGATCCAATATAAGCATTGTATAAAGAATCAATAAATTTTACCATTTCTTTAAAAGCATTTCCAGAAAGACCTAAATTAAAGGCAATTCTTCTTGCTTGAAAACCTTGTAAACCTACAGAAGGATCAATTTCCTCAGTAAAGATTAAATGCGGTGTATGCTCAGCAACTTCCTCAATATCCATTCCACCTTCAGTAGAATACATGATCATGTTACGTCCTGTAGCTCTATTTAATAATACAGAAACATAAAACTCAGAAGTTTCACTTTCTCCAGGATAGTAAACATCTTCAGCAATTAAAACTTTATGCACTCTTTTACCTTCAGCAGAAGTTTGTGGAGTGATTAATTGCATCCCAATAATTTGCTCTGAAATTTCTTCAACTTGCTGTAAATTTTTAGCAAGTTTTACTCCACCACCTTTACCACGTCCACCTGCGTGAACTTGGGCTTTTACAACGTACCAACTTGTACCTGTTTCAGTAGTTAATTGTTTTGCTGCAGCAACGGCTTCAACTGGACTGTTTGCAACGATTCCACGTTGAATGCGAACTCCATAGCTTGCTAAAATCTCTTTTCCTTGATATTCGTGTATGTTCATAATATAGAATTTGTCTGGCTTCTGAATTTCTTTCAGATTAAAAGTGCCACAAAAATAGCAAAATTCATCTGAATACAGAAATCTTTTTAAAGTTTAAAAGAGATATTACAATTTAGTTTAAAATAGACTATCTATTTATCAAATGTCATTAACATTTAAAATTAAGAAAGTCATGTAAATTGTTCTGTGAAGTGATAGCGGTAAGAAAATGCAGACTGGGACTATATTATGTTAAAAAACAATAATTAAAATAGACTGACCGAGGTATCGAGATATGTTTAAATTAAATTATTTGTTTATGTAAATGGTAATCACTGAAAACACAACGAAATGAAAGTTATTGTTTGCCGGTTTAGCCATTATATTAAAAACATCCTCTTCACATGAAGAAGGTTGTGATATAAATTGGTTAATTAATACTAAAGAATTCATTTCTAACGATAAAGGCGAATTAATTGGTTTAAAAACTGTTGAAGTGGCTTGGAAAATGATTGCCGGATCAAGACCTGAATTAACGGAAAGAGAAGGATCAGAGAAAATTTGATCTTGCGATTTAGCGTTAATGGCTTTAGGATTTACAGGACCCAAAAAACATTAAGTGATCAATTAGGTTTAGAAGTCGATTTTAAAAACAATTATCAAACCAATAAACCACACATATTTATCGCAGACGATATGCGAAGAGGCCAATAGTTAATTGTTTAGGCAATATCTAAAGGTCGAGATGCCGCAAGAGAGATTGACCAATATTTAATGGGATATACTGATTTGCCAACAAAAGAAAAAGATGATTTACCAATAATGTAATTCAAATTAATAATGCCCAAAGAACGTGGTGATAATCTTTCATTGAAGGCCAATTGTATAAAGATCAGCCAAAATATACACTGCAATTATAAATTGTGAAATTGCTATTTTAAAGTCATTTCGCTATTAGTAAGATACTGCTGAAAGGTTTAAATTGAGAAATATAAATACTTAAAAATATAACAAAACTTACGATTTTTTAAACGTTTTGTAACTTTTTGTTATATTTTGTGATAATCGCTTATTATCTTGTAAAACTAAATAAAGAATAATAAATTTGCGTAAAATAAATAATCATGCAATCAAAAGATTTACTTCAAGTGGCGGAACAATTTGGCAGTCCAGTATATGTGTACGACGCCGAAAAAATACAATTCCAATACAATAGATTATCAAAAGCTTTTTCGAAAGTAAGTAAGCTGCGTATTAATTATGCTATGAAGGCTTTATCTAATGTTGCCATCTTGCAATTATTGAGAGACATGGGATCAGGTCTTGATACCGTTTCTATTCAAGAAGTAATGTTAGGATTGCACGCTGGTTATGAACCAGAAAAAATATTTTATACACCAAACGGCGTTTCGTTAGAGGAAATTGAAGAGGTAAATGCTATGGGAGTACAAATTAACATAGATAATTTATCAATATTAGAGCAATTTGGTACAAAATATCCAGAAGTTCCTGTTTGCATCCGTATTAATCCGCATGTGATGGCGGGCGGAAATGCAAATATTTCTGTAGGTCACATTGATAGTAAATTTGGAATTTCAGTGCATCAACTACCTCATTTAGTACGTATAGTTGAAAATACAAAAATGAATATTGTTGGTATTCACATGCACACGGGATCTGATATTCTTGACATTGGAGTGTTTTTATATGCCGCTGAAATATTATTTGATGCTGCTAAAAGCTTTAAAAACTTGGAATTCTTAGATTTTGGAAGTGGTTTTAAGGTACCTTACAAAAAAGATGATATTGAAACTGATATTGAAGAGTTAGGTAAAAAATTATCTAAAAGATTTAATGCTTTTTGCGTTGAGTATGGAAAAGAATTAACCTTAATTTTTGAGCCAGGTAAATTTTTAGTTAGCGAAGCAGGTTGTTTTTTAGCTAAAGTTAATGTGGTAAAACAAACTACATCTACAGTTTTTGCTGGAATTGATAGTGGTTTTAACCATCTAATAAGACCTATGTTTTACGGTTCGCAACACCATATAGAAAACATATCACATCCTAAAGGGAAAGAACGTTTTTACTCTGTTGTTGGATATATTTGTGAAACGGACACTTTCGCAAATAATAGAAGAATAGCCGAGATTAAAGAAGGTGATATATTAAGTTTTCGCAATGCGGGGGCATATTGCTATTCGATGGCATCAAATTACAATTCCCGTTATAAACCAGCAGAAGTGTTGTGGATGAATGGAGAAGGCCATTTAATTCGAGCTCATGAAACATTTGAAGATATATTAAGAAATCAAATTCCTTTACCTCAAGCAGTAGAAACTGTATAAACTGAAAAATCCCATTTGCTAGAACAAATGGGATTTTTTTAGCAATAAGTAGTCTTAACAAATTGCATATTTTATAGAAAAATAAAATGTTGTTAACATATTCAATGAAGTAGTTTAATTACTTTTGAGATTATTATTAAACGCCACAAGCCATGAATAGACGGAAATTTTTTAAAAATGGTTCTTTATTTGCCATTGGATCGACACTTTTAAATCCTTTTGAAGGAAATGCAAAAGAACTGAATTTTGATACATTAAATAAGAATAAAAAAGCTAAAAATATTATTGTAATTGTTAGCGATGGAATGAGTATCGGGACTTTAAACATGGCTGATATTTATCTAAATAGAAAAACAGGAAAAGGGAGTAACTGGATTCAGTTGTATAAAGACAATAAAGTTGCCCGCGCGCTGATGGATATGTCATCAGCTTCATCCATTGTAACTGATTCAGCTGCGGCTAGTTCTTCATGGGGAAGTGGATTTCGAGTTAAAAATGGCTCACTAAATGTTGGTATTAATGGAGAAGAACACCTTCCTATTTGGCAAAAATTCAAAAAAGCGGGAAAAATGGCGGGCTGCGTGACTACCGTTCCTATTACCCATGCCACGCCAGCAGGATTTTGTATCGCGTCAAAAAGCAGAAATAGTCAAGATAGTATTGCCGAAATGTATCTTGATTTAAAATTTGATGTGATGATGGGTGGCGGAAATAATTATTTCGCATCGGATAGTCGAAAAGACAAACGAGATATGTATAAGGAATTTTCGAATAAAGGATTTTCTGTCATCAAAAATAAAAAAGAAATGCTTTCTTGCGATAATTCTAAACCGATACTTGGTGTATTTTACAATGATGGACTTCCATATTCAAAGGACAGAGAAAGCAGTAAAGAATTGACAGAGGCTATTCCCACCTTAGCCGAAATGACAAAATGTGCCATTGATAAAATGAAAGATCATCCAAGTGGATTTGTACTGCAAGTTGAAGCTGGAAAAGTAGATTGGGCAGCCCATGGAAATGATATTGCAGGATTGCTTTATGATCAAGTTGCTCACGATGAGGCGGTAAAAATTGCAATTGATTTTGCCGAGAAAGATAAAAACACTTTAGTTATTATCACTACAGATCACGGTAACGCTAATCCAGGAATTATCTATGGCAAAAATGCCGATGATAATTTTGATAGTATTCAAAATTATAGACAAACTAATGATTGGATATTAAATGGAGTTGGTCAAGAAACTACAGTTTCACAAATGATTGACAGAATTGAATATGCAAATAAAACCATTGTTAAAGAAGAGGAAGCTAAAGAGATCTTAAATTTTTATTCCAATATAAAATTGGAAGACGGACTTTATAATCCAAGGCATTTGCCTTTTAAGGTTTTAGCTGATATCCAAAAGAAATACAATTCGGTGGGCTGGATTAGCATGGATCACTCCGCTGATTATACTGAACTTGCAATGTATGGACCTGGAAGTCATTTGTTAAAACCTTTTATAAAAAATACCGATTTGCATTATTTAATGTTACAAGCGGCAGAAGTAGAAAATAAGTTTTAAATATCTTTTACAAAGCAAAAAACTCCTTTCATATTTTACGAAAGGAGTTTTTTTTTAAATACAAATAGCAATTAGCTTTATTTCTTTTCAAAAAGCGTTTCTAAAATTTCTGATTCTGTACCATTTGGAAATGGGATTTTCAGCATTTGTGAAAGCGTAGGAGCAATTTGAGTAATTAATCTTTTAGAATGAAGTTCACCCTTTGGCACATGCCATCCATAAAAGAGTAATGGTACATGCGTGTCATAACTATTTGGCGAGCCATGTGTAGTTCCAGTATCATAATATTGCATATAGCCTGTTTTATCAAGTATTACGATATCGCCATTTTGTTTTGGATCATATCCTCTGGCGATAAAGCTTAAGAAATAGTCGCCACCTGATGATGCTAAAATCTCTTCTTCTGTATATACCCTTTTTACTTGTTCTTGTGTCATTAAAAAATCTTTGAAACTTTGCTTCACTTTTGTAAATTCCAACCCTTTTTGTTTGATAATATCTCTGTTAAAGAAAAGATTAAAATTAGAATAATCTAAAATCAGATCAGCACCAAAGGTTTCATTTGAATATTTTTGTAATGAGGAAACAATTTGTTTTGAAGGAATATTTTTTACGTTATACTTATTGTCTTTTAAATAATTAGCATTTTCGGCTCCAGCATGATCAGCTGTTAAAAAAATCAAGTAATTATTTTTACCAACAGTTTTATCAAGATAAGTTAGAAAATCAGCAATAGTTTGATCTAAACGTAAATAAGTGTCTTGCAATTCCATAGAACGAGGTCCAAAAGTATGTCCAACGTAATCAGTAGACGAAAAGCTTACGGTCAAAAAATCAGTAACATCATCTTTCCCTAATTCCTCTTTTTCAATGGCTTTCATTGCCAAATCTGCCAAAAGATCATTTCCAAAAGGAGTGGTTCGCAAAACATCAGCTCCTTTATCTTTATAAATAGCGCTTAGATCATACGGGAAAACAGGCGGTTTAGCTTTATTTATTTTTCCTTCATAAGGATTGTCATCGGAAAGACTTTCATTATAAGTGGCAATTGGTTTGAGTAAATTCCAACCTTTATTGATATAGGTCATGTATTTTTTTTCTTGGTTAAAGTCGTTTACCCATTTTGGTAATTCATCTCCATAAAATGTACTGGATACAAATGAACCTGTTTTGCTGTACCAAAAAGCCCAGTTTGCAAAATGACCGGCTGGTAAAATTGCTCCTCGATCTTTAATACTTATACCTATCACTTTTCCTTTAAAGTTAGTAGCCATACGTAACTCATCAGTAATTGTAGTACTTAATAAGTTTTTTGGCGACATTGCGCCTTCTTTATCTGAACCGTCGCCTAAGGTTTGTACGCTAGCATCATCAGTGCAGTACATATCTTTACCCGTTGCTTTATTAAACCAATCATTCCCTACAATACCATGAGTGGAAGGTGTAGTTCCTGTGTAAATACTTGCATGTCCTGGTGCCGTATAAGTGGGCATATAATTATAATGCATATTATGAAAAGTATATCCATCATTCATTAACCTCTTGAATCCATTTGCAGTGTAATCATCAGAAAATCGATATAGATACTCCATTTTCATTTGATCAACTACAATTCCTACTACTAATTTTGGTCTTTGTTGCGCTTGAGACCCAGCTGTAATGACCAATGTCAAAAGCATTAAAATTTTTTTCATATCGTAATTTTATATTTTACAAAAATACAAATTAAAGTTTAACTTAGCCCTGACTAAATTAATCAGAAAATAGGCTCAGCATATATATTTCAAGTTGAAATATATAGATAATAAAAAGAAAAATGGTTGTGACTTTTATAAAAGTTAATAAATTGTGGTGTATTTCTACACTATTATTACAGAGGAATATTGATATGAATAGTTGCTTTAAAAATATTTGTTTGATGCAAATAGTACTATAAAAAGTAATTAATAATAATTTTAGAAATTTTAAAATAATCGAAATCATAGAATGGTAAAAAAAATACTTGTTTTTCTTCTGATCGTTTTTCCTTTAATTGGAAACGCGCAAGAGTATGTGGATGTTATAGGCATAAACTATTCAAAATCGTTAGATACTAAATATTCTTCTAATTCAGAAAGTACATCAATATCTATCTTTGATTCAAAAGTACTTTTGCCTATTGTTTTAAATGAAAAAACAGCCGTTATTACAGGATTTGATTTCAGCATAAAGAGATTGAAATTGTTTCCGAATGAATCTTTTTCAGAACTATATTATACTAGGCTAAAATTAGGAATTACAACTGAGCATTCTGATAAATGGACAGGGACCTATGTATTATTACCAGTAATAGCATCAGATTATAAAAATTTAAATTCAAGTGATATTTACATAGGAGCAATAGCATTTTGGACCAATAAGATCCGTAAAGACCTTAATTATAAGTTTGGCTTTTACACAGGAAATGAGAGATTTGGGTTCTTTTTCACGCCTTTAGTTGGAATATATTATAAAAGTCCAAACCTAAAATACGAGATAACTGCTTTGATGCCGGGTATTTTCGATGCTAATATGATTTTAAATAATGACTTAAAATTAGGAATCGATTATAAAGGAATCTCGGAAACATTTAGATTACATGATGAGAAGAGACCGCCGACCTATGCTGAAAACAGCACATTAGAGTTTTCAACTTATCTTGAAAATAACTCACTAATAAAAAATCTTTTGCTAAGACTCAAGGTGGGATACGCGACAAATGATTATTATGTCTATGATCTTCAAGATAAAATAGATTTTTCATTGACTCCAGTAAAATTTGGAAATAATAGAACTAGATTAAATAGCAGTTTTAATAGTAGTGTATTAATAAAAATAGAAGCTATTTATAGATTTAATATCTCTTCAAATAAATAGCAAAATCAAGTAGTAAATAAAATCAATTCTTAAACATTTTTTACGAAAGAAGCATTAAAGATAGAAAGTATTGATCTACCAGTAAAAAGTCAAATTGGAATTCTACAATTATTAATAAATAAAACTGTCAATCAAGGATCTTTTTAAATTCTTGTCAGCAGAAGTTTTTTTATAATATTTTTCTCCGAAATACTAAAAAAGCAGCTCTAGCGGTGTATTTTTATCTAAATAAGGTTCCTCCATTACCTAGGAAAAAAAATGAATTAATTAAGAATTTAAATATTAATTAAAGAGATTGGAATAGCATTTCCTACTAAATACGATTAATATAGTTTTATAGGGTAGATTAATAAAAAAAATGATTTTTAAATACCATAAAGAATGAAAATAGAAATGATTTAAAATATCAGATCATAAGTATCCACAGATTTAGTTATCAAAAATTGGTATGAAGATTCGTGTTTGAAAGACAATCTATTTAAAAAGTTAAAGGAACAAATATTATTTATGGTCAGCAATATTTATAAATGATTATATAATACTATTTATATTTAAAAGGCATTATAAAATGCAAATTAAAAGATAGCATATAAGATACATAAAGTGATAAAATATTTAATTACATCACTTTTTGAAAGTTTTATAGTAGAGGTTAAGCGTAACATTTCTGCAATCTTCTATAATCACAGTTACCTAAATGCGCGATAAGGATAGCCTGCTAATTGTTGGTTCAATAGCTAACAGTAAGTCTTAATACTGAAATCATTTGTAAACAAAAAAACACCAATTAGTTAGAATCATGGTTTTTCAATAAAATTCTACTGTCTAATTATCAGCAATGACACCTATCAAGTCTCACACATACTACAATTTTTTATAAACAAAAAACCCCTCACAAAGTGAAGGGTTTTTCT
Organism: Flavobacterium sp. PL11; assembly: GCF_035985025.1. Taxonomy (NCBI): domain Bacteria; kingdom Pseudomonadati; phylum Bacteroidota; class Flavobacteriia; order Flavobacteriales; family Flavobacteriaceae; genus Flavobacterium; species Flavobacterium sp. PL11. The sequence continues at coordinate 53 of NZ_JAXCIA010000017.1, read as the reverse complement.
AAAGAAAGGCGACGACATACTCTCCCACATAACTGCAGTACCATCTGCGCAGG